>JAGDCE010000269.1 GCA_017958705.1 Clostridia bacterium | reverse complement strand
CTCGTACGGCAGTTCGTCATACATGCAGGCGACCATGCCGACGCCGTTTTCATACTGAGGATAACCCTCGTAATAAGACGCCTTATGCAGCTTCACGCCGCCCTTCAGATAGAATTCGTCCGCCGCGAAGAATATGCGGCTGCCGTGCTTTTTCAGGCATTTTGAAGAAAAACTCTCTATCTGCTTTATCACCGCGCGGCAGTCCTCCGGCGTGAACGGCTCTATATGATACAGATTTTCCCTGTGCGCGGTAAGTCCGCACGGCACTATCGACACGCTCTGCATCGCGGGGAACAGCGACTCGAGATCACGCATGCTCGCGTCGAGCGCCGCGCCGTCGTTGATGTCCTTGCACAGCACTATCTGCCCGTTCATCGTGATGCCGGCGTCGGCGAATCTGCGCATTATCGACATCACCTTTCCCGCGTTTTTGTTCTTCATCATGAACACGCGCAGCTCGGGATCCGTCGTATGTACGGAGATGTTTATCGGCGACAGATGCATCCGGCAGATACGGTCGATCTCTTCGTCCGACAGATTGGTCGTTGTGATGTAGTTTCCCTGCAAAAACGACAGACGGTCGTCGTCGTCCTTGAAATAAAGCGAGTCTCGGCATCCGGGCGGCATCTGATCTATGAAACAGAAAATGCAGGCGTTTCTGCATCTGTGCTTTTCATCCATCAGATACGTCTGAAATTCGAGCCCGGGATCATCGTATTCGTCTTTTTCGATGCCGACAGTCAAAAGCTCCGGGCCTCTGTGCAAAAGTACGGAAAGAGAGGGCTCGGTTATATAGAACCGGTAATCGAGCACGTCGTTTATGTCGTGACCGTTTATCGAGAGCAGAATATCCCCCGGCAGTATCCCGGCTTTCTCTGCCGGCGAGCCGCCGCAGACGGACGTTACCGTGACCATTTTTCCCTCCGCATACTTTCTTATCATACTATTATAACGATACACAAAGAAAAATCAAGCCGGATTTCGTAAATTATTTAAAATATATCTCACGCACGCAAAAAAGAAAGGACCGGACTGAAGTCCGGTCACAGGCCGTATTTGTCGGCTATCCGCTGAAGCTTTCTTCCGAAAGGCGGCGCGAGCAGAAACAGATAAAGAACGTTTGCCAGAGCGTACGATACGGTGAACGGCGCGGCGTGATACAGCGCGTCGCCGTATTCGGCGAGGCTCACCGACCCCGTCGCCGACGCGACTGTCCAGATGTCCATGAACATCGAGTAGAACACGCCGCTGACGGCGCCGTATATCAGCATCGGCGCAAGACCTTTTTTCAGAAGCGGCGACAGGATGCCGGCGAAAAATCCGATCAGCCCGAGACTTACCATCTGCATCGGCGTCCACGGACCGTTGCCGAACCAGACGTTAGACACGAGCACCGCCGTCGCGCCGACGAGAAATCCGGTTTCCGCGCCGGTATAGACGCCCGATATTATCACGAGCGCCGTCAGCGGTTTGAGCAGCGGTATAAATCTGCCGGCGACCGCCAGCGCGGCGAACACCGCGCCGAGCACGAGCCGCCGCGAGCCTATCCGTCTGCGATCGAATCCCGCGGCGAACAGAAGCAGCGCGAGCAGCGCGCAGATCACCGTTATCACCACGTATTTCCGCCCGTCCGACGCGAAAAACGCACAGGCGAGCGCGGCGCCGGTGAGGATCGCGGGCACGGCGATCTTTATTGCCGTGCGCGCTTTTTCGCTTTCTATGACTCTCATATCGCGCCGCCTCCGGTCATCCGGCAGACGTCCGTCGTGTAAAATGCGTTGCCGCGCATGAACTCGTTCGTCGGCGCCGTGCAGACTATGCCGCCGTCAAACATCATGCTGCACGTATCGGCGCACTGCGCCGCAAGCTCCGTGTCGTGCGACACGATCACGATCGCGACCCCGGCCGACGCAAGAGACGACAGCGCTTCCGAAAACTTCTTTTTTAAAGATGCGTCCATGCCCTTCGTCGGCTCGTCGAGCAGCAGAAGCCGCGGATGTGACAAAAGAGCCAGGCAGAGCGCCGCGATCTGGATCTCGCCGCCGGAAAGGTCGTACGGATGGCGGCCGAACAGAGACGTCATGTCAAACGGCAGCCCGGACAGATCCGCGCCGCGGAACTGATCGCCGACGGTCTCGTACGTGAACGCGCCGCTGACGTCCTGACAGAGCAGGGAAAGGCAGCCGCCGTAAAGCTCGCCGTCGCCGTATTCGGACGGTTTTCTGCCGAAAAGCCTCACTTTTCCTGAATAAGGCTTGTAAAGCCCGGCGGCACAGTGCAGAAGCGTGCTCTTGCCGCAGCCGTTGCCGCCGAAGATGAAGCGGATCTCGCCGCGTTTTACCGTAAGCGACGCGTCGCGCAGCACGTCGCTGCCGCCACGGTCGTACCGGTAATAAACGTGCTCGATCTGAAGCGCCGGATCGCCGGATTTTCGCTCTCCGTCCGGTTTTGACTCGGTGTATCCGGAAAACACGCGTCTGCCGGCTTTGACGTCGAGCGGACAAGTCCCCTGTACGCCGGTATCGAAGAACAGCCTGACGGGCGCGGGCATATCGGACAGCACCGCGTCTGACGGTCTTTCGGAAAGTACTTCTTCCGGCGGACCGAACGCGGTTATTTTACCGCCCTCCATGAACATCACGGCGTCGGAAACGGAAAGCAGACGCGAGGTGTCGTGCTCGGCGACGATCACCGTCACGCCGAGCTCGCGGTTGATCCTTACGAGCATCGAGATCAGATCCGCGGAGGCGACGGGATCGAGCCTTGACGTCGGCTCGTCGAGCAGCAGAAGCGACGGCGACGTCAGAAGCGTCGACGCCAGCGTTAACAGCTGCTTCCTGCCGCCGGACAGCTCGGAGGTGCGATCAGAAAAACGCCCCGTGAAGCTGAACAGATCGGCGATCTCGGCGGCGCGGCGCATCGCGCGCTCGCGGTCGTATCCGAGGCTCTGCGCGCCGAAAAGGAGCTCTCCGCCCACGCGGTCGGAGACGATCTGCTCCTCGGGCCGCTGTACGACGAAGCCGATAGATTCGGCGCTCTGCCGCAGGGAAAGCTCCGCGACGGGCACGCCGCGGAAAAGCAGCTCGCCGTTTGTTGTCCCGGCGGGCGTCATCTCTTTTTTGATCAGCCGGAGCAGCGTGCTCTTGCCTCCGCCCGTCGGTCCGCAGACCGTTACGAACTGCCCTTCGGACACGGAGAACGACACGCCGGAAAGCGCCGGTATATCTGATCTTGCGTATGTGAAACTCAGATCTTTTGCAGTAAGTATTTCCATTTTATCCTGTCCGTGATCTCAAAAATAACGGGTAAAAACGAAAGCAGTGAAAACGCCGTGAAAGATATGATGAGCCAGACGCTCACCGCCGGCGGTTCGATGTTGGGATAATAGTTGAAAGCGCAGTCGGCGATTATCGCCGGTACGGCGCAGAGCGCCGTGAGTAAAAGCTCGGCGGCGATGAAAACGCGGTCGGACGGTTTGAACGGGAAGAACGAGTAAAACGAGCGTTTCCCGGTGCCGTATCCGCGGCACGCCATGGAATCCGCCGCCGTGATCCCGTTCTCGAGCGCCCACGTCGAAAGAGCGGAGAACACGCGCGCGCCCGATTTCAGCCGCGCCGGTATGCTCTGACCTCCCTGAAATCCGAGCGCCTTCTGCTGATCCGATATGACCTTGGACTGCCGCACGTACAGCGGAGCGAAGCGAAGGACCGCGGATACCGTCATCGCTGCGGCGGCGGAAAACGGAGAGAGCAGATAGAGCAGTTTTTCGGAATCCACGGTCTTCGTGAATACGTAGAATAAGAACATGACAGCGGTGATGAGCGCCGCCGAATTCAGTCCGTACACTATCGCCTCGAGCGTGACCGGAGAGTCGCCGAAAAACAGCAGCGGCGTCGCGCCTTTTTTAGACAGAATCGGGTTGACGATGAACGTCAGAAGGAACACGACGCAGAAAGACAGCGCCGCGCGCAGCCTTCCGCGGCACATGACGAACGCCGCGACCGCCGACACGAGCAGCGCCGCGGTGTAATACGGATTGTTGAACACCGCGGAAAGCGCCGTAACTGCGACGTAATATATCAGTACCGGGAAGGGATTGCATTTATCGAACCAGATCATATTCAGTCTCCGAGATAACTAACGTCGGGCACGTAGATCCATTCAAGGACGTCTCCGTCGGACAGCACGTACGAGCCCGCGCCGACAGACGGAGCCTTGCCGTTCACGCGGTAGCCCCAGCCCGACGTCGGACCGTATTCCGCCTCGTACAGATCGGCTATGCCGGTGATGTACGGATTGAGCACGGAGCCGGAATTGACGACGGTCATGCCCTTTGATCGGCAGACGCGGATCAGAACGGAATACGCAGTGTCGCCGTCCGTGATGTCGGCGGTGAACGCCGGGATCAGCTCGCGGTCGGATACGAGAGAACAGTCGACGGAAAATGTGACCGTGCCGGTCGGCACGATGTCTTCCTCCGCGGCGAAATATCCCTCGCCGGTCCTGACGCCGACGACGCATACGATCACGGTGAGTATCACCGTCACGCCCGCGACGATCAGATAGTCGATCACACGTTTTTTCTTTCTTATCAGCATTACGACGCAGACCGTGACGCCGGCAAGCACGATCGCCGCCGCGACGATGAACGTCAGATCGCCGGTTGACTGCTTTTTGTACGTCACCGTTACCGACGGCGCGTCCGTCACGTAAAACGGTGTGAGCTCGTCCGTGTTGACGAGAGCGCAGTACGCCTGCGCGGTCGCCGTGCCGTTTCTGCCGGCGCCGAGGATGTGCTCGAAGCCGCCGTCTTCAAGGCGATAGGAGAGAAGAGCGTCGTAGACCGACACCCCGTTTTTTATAAAGCGCGGATCCGTGCGCGGATCGATCCCGAGCGAGGTAAGCGCTAAGATGACCTGCGCGCAGTTCTCGCAGTTTTCACTGTTGAAATAGCGGAAGGCTCCGGTCTCCGTCTGCTGTGACGACAGATACGACAGAGCGTTGCCGATCACTTCGCCGATCCGTTCGTCGTTCTTGTACGGCGCGAGCGCCTGAACCGCCATGGCGGTCATGTCTATATCGGGAGTGTCGCCGACAGTCGGAAAGCCGCCGGACGGCAGAAGCTTTGAAAGGAGCCGCCCGACATGTTCGTCGACCGTCATTCCGGTGTCATAACCGATATTTTTCAAATGAAGCGAAAAGACGAGCGCGGACGTGCTCTGCGCCTGCTTTATCGACTCGCGGTCGAGCGAATCGAACTTGCTGCCCTTGACGCCGCAGACGTATACGGTCAGCGCGTATTTCATGGCCGTCACGGTGTTGACCGGGACGTCCTTCGAGGCGATGAGCATTCCGAATTCGGTCAGATCGGCGTCGCGGTCGTGCTTTCTGAGCGCCATCGCCGTAAAACATCCGGATTCGGGCTCGTCGGACAGAGTTTCCGCCAGAGCGTACAGCCCCTGCTCGTAATCCGCCGCATCCGCTTTAAAGCCAAACCCCGCGGCAATGAGTATGACTGACATTGCCGCGAGGATAAGAGAAGTGATTTTTTTCAAATTATTTGTTGTTTTTCTTGCCGCTGAGCTTGAATATCACGCAGCAGATCACCGCGACCGCGATGACGGCGAGAACGATCCAGAGCCAGAGCAGATTCGGGCCGCCGCTTACGGTCGAGACGCATACCGGAGGTATGATCAGAGTACCTTCTTTTTCGGCGCTGATGACCGCGCTTTTCTTCGGCAGCGTTATTTTTGCCGCGCCGTTGGCGTCAGTCTTGACTTCCGTGGCTTTGCCGTCGACGGTTACGGTCGCACCTTCGAGCGCGACAAAGATCGGGGCGTAAGTTTCCGCGTCGTAGCCGGAGACGTATTTGAGCGTGAGGGTGACCTCTTCGCCGCCCTTGTCCGCAAAGGAATTCACGTCAAAGAAGGAGTAAGCGTCGGAATAACCGGCCGCGTCGGCGTAGACGTAAGCGTAAACGACGTCGCCGTCCTTGACCTCGTCGGTCAGGCTGTAAGCCATGTTGTTGTTGAGCATGTAGCCGTAGCTGCCGCCGTTCTCGATGTTCCAGAGCTTCTTGATGAACAGGCCGTAATCGCCGCTTTCGGTCACGAAACCGTCCTTGCACTTGCTGTTATGTATGGAGATGAGGACGTCGTTGATCGTCCACTTGCCGTCGCTGTCCTCGTCTTTGTAGGCGACTTTTTCCAGAGCGGCTACGACGTTTTTGCCGTCGTAGATGTTGACGGATACGGATTTGCTCTCTTCTGCCGCAAAGCAGGTTAGAAGCGATCCGAGCATGACCGCGACGAGCGCGACCGACAGAAAGATCTTCAGGTTTTTCATTTTTTTTATTCCTTTCTTTCAAATAAAAACACAGCCTTTCAAGGCTGTGATGGGTACTTTTTTGAACGGCAAAAGGAAGCGGAGCTCTCCCCGCCGTCAAAACGTCACTCCCCGCCTCACGGGAGTCGTTTCCTTATTAAGCTCCGCCAAGCATTCCGACTGGTCGCGTAAACGCGAGTAACGGCAATTGACGTTGCGGCACGATTTTCACGGCACTTTCCTCGACCCGGCATAAAGCCCGCCGATCTGACGGCGCCCGCGGCCTGTAGGCCGCTTCGGGGGACGGAGCCTCTCTTTTTTTTCAGTAAAAGAGCTCCTCACGGCACGCCGAAAGGAACTCCGTTTTATCAGTCTTCGACCTTGATTATCTGCTTGCCGTCATAATAACCGCAAGCTCTGCACACTCTGTGGCTGAGGTTGTACTCGCCGCACTTGGGGCATTTCGTCATGCCGGGCATATCGAGCTTCCAGACGTTGGAGCGTCTTCTGTCGCGTCTTGCCTTGCTGACTTTTCTCTTCGGTACTGCCATTTATCCGCACCTCCTTATAAAGTGTCTTTCTCTTCGTTCTTTATGTGTTCGCAGCCGCCCTCGTTGAGATCCGCGCCGCAGACGGGACACAGTCCCCTGCAGTCTTCGCGGCACAAGGGCTTTGACGGGAAGCTGATGGAAAGCTCCTCGTACACGGGACCGTCGATATCGATCTGGCGGTCGGAGTAAACGATATATCCCTCGTCTTCGCTGTGCTCGGCGTCCTTTGAGGCGATGAGGTGCAGATCGCACCCGCACGACACGGACATCTGTCTGCCGCAGCGCGCGCAGTGCGTGACGCAGGGCAGGGAAGCGGCGACGTCGAGCTCGAAATAACCGGAAATATCGCGTACTTTTCCGTTAACGGTAAGTTTGCCGCCGACAGTCATATCAAGCCCCTTGAAACGGATCTCGGCGACTTCCGCGGGAACGTTTTCCGTGAACGTGAAAGGGAGTTCTTTCACCTCACCGTTCAGAACAGGCGTAAGATCGATCTTCATATCCGTCTCCGAAAATATTGATATAAACACTACCGGCGCAAGCCGTACAAGTTATTATACATACACAATCGAAAAATGTCAATAGGCGCCGGCAAAAATATTTAAATTTTTTGTGAACTGTAAGAGGCTATACCGTCAGCATCTGCCGCAGCTTTTCATATATCTTTTTCTCCGTGCGCGACACCTTTACCTGTGAAATGCCGAGCGCGTCGGCGATCTGCTGCTGTGAGCAGTCGCGGAAGTAGCGGAGGTATATTATCTTGCGCTCCTCGGGCTCGAGCTTGCTCACCGCGTCGCGCAATGACATCATCTCGCACAGATCGTTTATGCCGTCGTCGCGCGCCGGGATCGCGCCTTCGAGCGTGACGCCGTCGTCGCCGCTGACCGTCTCCGATAACGAGTGCATCGGATACGCCGATTCGAGCGCGTCCGTGAGCTCGTCCTCGCTTACGCCGCAGATCTGCGCGAGCTCCGATATTCGCGGCTCGCGCCCGTGCTCGGACATGAATTTCTCTTTCTGTTTCATCGCGTTCTGCGCAGTCCGCTTCGTCGTGCGGCTGACCTTGATCATGCCGTCGTCGCGCAGGAAACGCCGTATCTCCCCGATTATCAGAGGCACCGCGTACGTCGAAAACACGGTGCCGAATCCGGGCTCGTAGCTTTTGACCGCCTTGATCATCCCGATCGCGCCGATCTGCACGAGATCCTCGTACTCCACGCCGCGGTCCGCGAACCGCGGGACGATGCTTCTGATGAGTCCCATGTTCGCTTCGAGGAGCTCGTCCATCGCGGCTTTGTCGCCGTTTTGAGCAAGCTTTATCAGCTCCGGGTTTTTTGAATAGTCGTATGACGTCCGATCGCCCATTTTATCCTCCGTGGCGGCATCACGCAGGCTGTCACGTTTGCCGCTTCAGATGTTTTTCCATAAACACGCGCGTCCCGCCGCCGACTTTCGAACTGACCTTCAGCCCGTCGGAAAAGGTCTGCATCAGAGCGAATCCCATGCCGCTGCGCTCGCCGCCACGGTCCGTTGTGTAAAGCGGCGTCATCGCAAGCGCGACGTCGGGTATGCCGCAGCCCTTGTCCGTGATCTGTACGGTGAATCTTCCGTTATCGTACAGCCTCGCGTTTATGTATACCGGACCGGGCTCGTTTTTGTAGGCGTGCACCACGCAGTTCGTCATCGCCTCGGATACCGCGCAGCGTATATCCGCGAGCTCCGTCAGAGTCGGATCAGCGCGCGATACGAACTGCGATACGCAGCCTCTCGCCACCGCCTCGTTCTCCGGCAGCGAAGGGAGCACGAGCTTCATTTCGTTTACGGGCCTGTTTTTCATTTGCGTGAGCCTCCTTTCGCGTTTTCCTCGACGCCGATGACGCGGGACAGCCCCGCGAGCTCGAGCATTTTGATAACTCTGCCGTCCGCGCCGCGCAGACGGAAATCGACGCCGTTTTTGCGGCACACCGCGTATCTGCCCATGATCAGCCCGAGCCCCGAGCTGTCCATGAACGATATGCGCGACAGATCGAGCACGAGCGACGACGCGCGGAGCTGGATCAGCTTTTCATCAATCTGCTCCCGTACCGACGCGGCGAGACAGTGGTCGAGTTCTCCGCGAAGCAACGCGGTGAGCTCGCCGTTTTTTTCAGAAAATTCAAGCGTGTCCATAGTCTTTTCCTTTTCTTTTTACTATTTGATATGATACATCGCACGCCGCGATTATTATGTCGTTTTTTATCCCGCGGATAATATTTTGTTCCGGTACATTTTGGAGAGAAATAAAAAAACGCCGTGAAGGCGGAGAAGGTGAAGGATGAGCGAAAAAATCGGTGTCTCTTCGGGACGTTCGGTGCGCTTCGCGCTTGGGGGTTCCCCCG
>JAGDCE010000268.1 GCA_017958705.1 Clostridia bacterium | reverse complement strand
TACGAAAAAACTTCGTTTCGCCCGTGTACGAACTCAAGAAAACATGACATAATGTGTGCATCCATTCTTAAAACGATGGGTGCATTCTTTATAATTGAATAAAGCAGACAAGTCAAAAAGCATACAAAATGCGTCTTTCTTCCTACGGTATGACCGACACGATGGGCCGTGTGCACAGTGACGCTCAGTTCGCCGGTTCTTCCTCCGTGCCCGCGCACGTAGAGATGATGGGCCTTATCGGTATGGGCAACAACCCGATGGTCGGCGCGACTGTCGCCGTGGCCGTTGCGGTCGAAGAGGCAATGCGTCCGAAGGTGTTCAAGCCCGGCCGCGCTGTGAAGAAATAAGGCGGTCTGTTTGATCGACCGAGCGGTCTGTTTGATCGACCGAATTAAAAACAAAAGCACGCGTCATTCTGATCTGCTAAGAATGGCGCGTGTTTCTTTTTTTATATTCCGCCGTCAGCCGTCGGGAGGTCTATCGCTGACCTATCGCTGGTCTATCACTGGCCTATCGCGTGCCTGTCGCGGATCTATTGTGGATCTATCGCTGGCCTGTTGCCGGCCTGTTACGCGTTGACGACTTTCCAGTTCCCGTTTTCGGATATCGTCAGCTTCATTCGCTTCGATACGGCGAAAGCGTCGCTCGAGTAACTTCTTATGAACGCGCTCTCGACCACGAAGTCTCCGTCGACCGCGCCTCTGATCATGTAGGAAACGGTCAGGCTGAAGCTGTACTCCGGACATTCGGTGCGCTTCCAGTCGGTCCAGCCCTGCTTATAGACGTGGATCCAGCCGGACATGTTCTGACCGGAGCGGTTGTAAATGCTGCCGCAGCAGTTGTTGCCCTCTCTGTATGAGTAGGAGTAGCCCCGGTCGCTCAGCGCGAGAAATCTTGCCCCGGACGGTATCAGATCAGAGAGGCTGAAGCATTCCGAAACGTGCGTCGACTTTCCGCTGATGGTGAGCGTGACGAGGCAGGTGCCGTCGTTTTGCGGTTCGAGCGATTTGGTTACCGTTACTCTGCTGCTCTCGGTTCTTCCTGCCAGAGCTTCTTCGGCGCTGCCTTTGTAAGAAACACCTATCGAAATGCTTGCGGGAATATCGAATTCGAGGGAGTCAAATTCCGGCTTCGAGAGCGACAGCAGATAGGATCTGCCGGTTTCAAGGACAACGGTCTCGCTCTTTCCGAGCACGGAGTACGTGAATTCGGCGGCGGTCCCTTTTTCGGCGGGGAGGAAATACTTGAGGTACGACGCGAGCGCAAGCTGCGACGATTCGTTGTCGCTCCGGTTGCCGAGCAGCCACAGCGCCAGTTCCGACGCATCGGGCCGGTCAATTTTCGAAGCGCAGAGCAGCGCGAGAGACGTGAGCCGTATATTTGTGTCAATATCGGCATTGCCGAATCTCAACGTCCCGAATTCCGCGTCCTCGGAAGCGCACGATTCGTAAACCAGCGAATAAATATCGTGGGCCGACGGATAATCTCCGCACGCGGCAAACGCGAAGGCGAGAATGAGTTTGGCTTCGTCGGACCAGCCCCCGGCGCGCGAGGCGACCGAGCAGAGCGTGTCGAGCACTGGTTCGCCGGACGCCGCGAGGATCGCCAGGTAGGAGCAAAGCTGTTCGGGCGTGAATTTTTGGTTTGACGACAGCGCCGCGGCGGCAGTGCTCACCGCGCGGGAAGAGAGACTTGCCCCAATCGGCAGCTCGAGCGAGATCATCTCGGCTGTGAGCAGCGCGTCACCCTCTCCGTACGGGAAGAGGGAGAACAGACCGGAGCTGAAGTTGTTGGCGGTGAGCAGCGAGATCAGTTCCTCGCGAAGTTCGGCTCCGTCGGATCCGTACAACGCTTCCGCCGCCGAAGATGATGCCCACAGCGCGGCATATTCGTCGCTTCTGCCGCTGTGCCGGTTGGAGGCCAGCGCGCCGAGCACTCTTTCGTACAGGGTGAAGGACGCCGTGCGGTTCGAGAAAACGACCTGGACCGGATAGTATACCGGATCAAGCGTTTTGAGTTCGTCAGCCGTGACCGTCCGGCTTATATCAACGGCAACGGCAGCTGTCAGCACGTCGAACGTCTCGGTCAAAGCGTCGCGGTTGGCCCCGCATTCGGCGTAAACGGTAACGGAATATCTTCCGGGCTCGTTGGTATTGAACTTGAGCCAGCAGCGTTCCTTCGAGTCGGCGGAAGCGGTGACGGTGGCGAGCGTGTTCCCGGCAGCGTCCGCGAAGACCGCGGTGTATTTGACGTTTCCTTCCGCCGCGCTGCCGTAAGCTCTGGCGCTCAAGGATATTGTATCTCCGACGATATATTTGTCGCAGATGCCGAGGTTGATGAAGAAGGGGAGCGTGCAGACAACGTCGGATACCGCTGCCCCGGTCCGGATCTCTCCGACGGCCGATCCGGTTCCGGAGACTGCCAGGGCGGTAATCCTCCAGGACGTGATATTGTCGGGAACGGTAAAGACAAGCGTGCCGGTACCCTCGCGGTCGAGCTCGATCAGCGCGAACTCGGGATTGTCCGCGAAATATTTTCTGACGGTGTATTTACTGCCGTCATCTCCTTTAGAGCCGTCGGAATTCATCGCATCCGCATCTTCTGCCTCGCTCGGCTGCGCATATCCTCCGTAGGAGAGTGAATATCTGTCGGTCAAACTGCTGCCGTAGACTGCCGCCGGGTCGAAGCGCCGGTTGAGCAGAACAGCGGGTGCGCTGCCGCCGGCATAGATCCCGCCGTAATAATAGTCGTCGTAATAATACCCGTAGTAGGTATTAAGGGCTCGTATTACCCACGAACTTCTGAAGAACGAGGAAGGATCGGCGTCCTGATCTCCGAG
>JAGDCE010000267.1 GCA_017958705.1 Clostridia bacterium | reverse complement strand
CCCTGTTCCCCTCCCATCTCTGTTGGGGCACTCGGCCGGCATGCAGAGGCCGACGCCATCGACGCTGCGCAATCAAAAAAAGCCCCAATTCACATTGGGGGGATGGCGGGGTTTGGGGTGGATAGGGGGGAGGGGGAACCCCAAGAGCGCCGTCAGGCGCACCGTTTGTCCCGCAGCAGGGGTTCCCCGCCGCGAACAGCGGTGAGGGTTCCCGGATAGGGGGGCAGGGGAACCCCCTGACGCGCCGAGGTACGAGGCGCACTGAATGTCCCATAGGGACTCCGAAACTCACATCATTCGAATTCTGCCGTTCCGTTTCACTTCACCAAATTGTCTCCGGAGTCGTATAATAGTATCGAAGGACGGTTCAAAAATAATTATTCGGAGGATGATATGGCAGACAACAGATCGTGTCCGGGCCGCGATACGGCTTATATAGATACAAACAGGATTTTCGACAGCTGCCGCGACAAGGACTGCTTTGAGGACACCGCAGTGTTTCTCACCGACTACGGCAGGGACGTGGTCGAGCACTCGTCAAACGTTCGCTGCTGTTCGGCGGAGATCGCCGCGGCTGACGTCAGCGTCGATCCCGTCCCGTTCAACAACGGTTTTTACAGGATAGACGCGCGCATCTACGTCAGGATGACGTTCGAATGCTGCGTGAACATGAGCAACAGGCAGATCATAGAAGGCCTGTGCGTCTGTGACAAGCGCACGGTCCTTTACGGCGGCGAGGGCGGCACGTCGGTATTCAGATCGAGCCCCGATCAGGACGGCTTTTGCCCCGGCGCGCCCGACATACCCGAGAACAACAACTGCGGCTGCGGCAGCAGGTCGCTTCCGACGGCGGTGCTCGAGGTCGCCGATCCCGTAGTGCTCGGCGCAAGGATAATCGAGCGGAAATGCCCGCATCACTGCCCGTGCCAGTCGGAACGCGACATCCCGCGCAGCGTGGCGTCCCGCATCGGAGATCTTTCGCCTCTCGGCGAACGCAGGCTCGTAGTCTCGGTCGGTCTTTTCTCCGTGATCCGGCTCGAACGCCCGGCGCAGTATCTGCTTGACGCCGAGGTGTGCGCCGTTCCGGAAAAGGAATGTGCCTTCACCGAGACGGACGACGCCTGCACGGTGTTCCGCAACATGGAGTTTCCGGTCTCGGAATTTTCGAACGAGCAGAAAGACAGACCGCACAGATAAGCCGGAAGCGGACAAAACGCCCGCGGGCGCGTCCCGCAGGCGTTTTTGTTCATTTATCGAATTCAGTGTCAAGCACGGCGTAAACGTACGTATCCTTCCAGATCGGATCGCCGTTTGCGTCCTTGTGAAAATACACGTTCCGCCTCATGTGCGCTTCCCTTCTCAGCCCCGCTTTTTCGAGCAGCATGACGGAGCGCGTGTTTCTCGGATCGCATTCCGCGTATATTCTGTGCACGCCAGAGTTGAAAGCCTGCTTTATCACGGCCGTCAGCGCTTCAAGGGCGTACCCCCGCCGCCGGTAGTTCTCGTTGATTATATATCCCGTCTCCTTCGTGTTATAGTCCCTGTTTCCGAGGTATATATTTCCGATGACCTTTCCGGTCTCTTTCAGTTGTATCGCGTAATATTCATCCGATCCGACGCGGCAGGCGAGCTGTTTTGCGCAGTTTTGCCGCGTTATGCCGGGGTAGCCTTCGAATTCGTCGTCACGCAGCTGATACAGAAATTCAAACAGATCGTCCGCATCCTCTTCCCTGAAGCCCCTCAGGACAAGCCTGTCGGTATTGATCTCTTCCATGCGTTCCTCCTTAAACCGATCTTGTCTGCCGTAATTATATCAGCCATGTATGAACAAATCAACCGGTGCGCGGTTTTCAAATTTTTTGCAAACAATCGGCAAAACGCTTGACTTTGGCGCCGTTATAATATAAACTATGATCAGTAACGTATTGGAGGTTTATTGTGAAAAAGATCGTTTCCGTCATTCTGCTGTTAGCCGTCACGGCCGGGCTTTGCTTCAGCCTTTCAAACGGCGTCTTGGCGCTCAGGGCACAGCTTGACGCACTGCAGATAAACTCGAGCGTAATATATCAATCAACGAATCTTGCCGACGCCAAAGGTTTTACGATAAACCAGGGCGACAAGGTCTACATAATCGGCTGGATCGTGTTCAGCTCGACCGACGGGCTGAAAGAGATCAAATACGTTGTTGACGGCGTGGAATACGCCTGCCAGGATAACTACCGCGACAGGCCGGATCTCGCGACCGCGAATATTGTTTCGTACAGCAACGGCAAGCACGCGGGCTACGGTGACGACGGCAACATGATGGAACTGACGGGGATCGGAAGCCTCGCGCCGGGCTCGTACATGCTGACGCTGCGCGCGTATTCGAACAGCGGCAAATCGACCGATTTCCGCACGTACACGCTGAAGGTCGAGGGTACGAGTCGCGTTCAGTTCGACGCGATGCAGCTTAATTCCGACGTGCTCGGCGCCGCCGATAATATAAAGGACGCCGCGCGCGTGACGCTGCGTCAGGGCGATAAGGTCTACGTCACCGGCTGGGCGTCTTTCGTCAATCCCGACAAGCTGAAATATGTGTCTTATCTGTCCGACGGCGTCGAGTACGCCTGTGACGACAATTACAGGGACAGGCCCGACGTATACGCCTCCGGGGTACCGATATCGGGAAACGGCAGTCACGGCGGATTCGGCTCCGATAACGCCATGTTCGAGCTGACCGGGATCGGATCGCTCTCCGTCGGCGAGCACCGCATTACGCTCAGAGCGACGTCGGACAGCGGCGAGAAAATCGATTTCGCATCGTTCATCGTCAGAGTCGCGATATCGGAGGAAGCCGCGCGGCTCGGGCTGATCTATGACGTCAACGGCGACGGCTCGGTCGACAACGTGGACGTCGTAGCGCTGTTCAAATACGTCAGCGGGAGCGGCGACGCGGACGAAAGAGCCTCCGACTGCAACCGCGACGGCTCCGTCGACAACGTGGACGTCGTCGCGCTGTTCAAGTACGTCAGCGGAGGCGGCGGCCCGGTGTCAGACAGCTTCGCAGGCACGCCGGCGTACGCTGAGAGCGGCGACAACATAACCGTCGGCGGCGTCACGTATCCGAACACGACGAACATGAAGAACGGTGTGCTGTACGCGACGGACGATCTCGGGCGCGAGCTCACGCTCGACAGCGGATCATACGCCGCGGACGGTACGAAGAACGTCGGTCTGTTCTATTTCCTGTGGCTCGGCGAGCACGGCGACTACGGCATATACGATATAACGAAGATCCTGCAGACGGGCGGCGAGGCCGCGAAAAAAGCGTCTTACTCCGGCTGGGGCGCCGTCGGCGCGATGCATTTCTGGGGCGAGCCGTTATACGGTTACTACTTCTCATCCGACACGTGGGTGATGCGCAAGCATATAGAGATGCTGACGGCGGCGGAGATAGATTTCCTATACATCGACGCGACAAACGGATACCCGTATATTAACAACGCCAAAGCTCTGATGAAGATAATGCATGAATTCAACGAACAGGGCTACAAGGCGCCGAAGATAGTGTTCTACACTCATTCGTCGTGCGAATCTACCGTAAATCAGCTTTACAACAACATTTATTCCAAAAACGTTTATCCCGACACCTGGCTTTACGTCGACGGAAAGCCGCTGATAATAGCTTATCAGAGCAAGTGTCAGAGCAATCTTTCCTCGGCCGCGTATAATTTCTTCTCATACCGCGAGCCGCAGTGGCCGAACGAAGCGCAGAAGACGAACGGTTGGCCGTGGATGGATTTCAACTATCCGCAGAGAGCGTTCATCAACAAATCCGGTAAAAAAGAGGCGATGAGCGTTTCCGTGGCGCAGCACAGCGGCACCGTGCGCTTCTCCGACTCGGCGATCTACGGCGACAGGACGAACAGGGGTCGCAGCTTCGCCAACGGATCGAACAACGACAGCGAAGGCGCGACGCTTTACGGTTACAATTTTGAGGAACAGTTTGAATACGCGATAAACTCCGGAGTTCCGTACATCCTCGTCACCGGCTGGAACGAATGGGTGGCGCAGCGTCAGCCGTCGGACGGCAACTCGAACAACGTCGTCTTCGTCGATACGTGCAGCATGGAGTTCTCGCGCGATCTCGAACCGATGAAGGGCGGATATTTCGATAACTACTACATGCAGCTGATCGAGCTTGTGCGCAGATACAAGGGCTCCGCGCCGTCGCTTATCCGCGACATGAGAAAGCCTGTCGATATAAGCGGTGATTTCAGTCAGTGGGACGACGTGACCGCGCCGTATACAGACCCCGCGGGCGACACGCAGAACAGGAGCGCGAAGGGCTTCGGCAGCAAAACTCTGACGAACACGACCGGAGCAAACGATATAGTCTCCGCAAAGATCGTATACGATACGAAATACATATACTTCTATGCGGAAACGGCGTCGGCGATAACGGCGCGCGGAACGGACAGATCGTGGATGCAGCTGTTCATCGACGCGGATCAGGACGGCGGAACGGGCTTTTACGGCTTTGATTATATAGCGAACTACAGATCGCAGACCGACACCGTGACGTCGCTTGCGAAGATCGCGAAAAACGGCTCGGCGTACGGCGTACAGAGCACCGAGCTGATAAACTACAAGGTCGACGGCAACAAGATAATGATAAGAGTACCGCTCTCGTCGCTCGGGATATACGACTGCTCGGATATAATGATCGCGTTCAAGTGGGTCGACAGCAAAACCGACGTTAAGAGCATGGAGCAGATGTACACGGACGGCGACGTCGCGCCGCTCGGCAGACTAAGCTACACGTTCAGAAACCATAAATAAAAAGAGCGGAAGCCCGGCGGGCTTCCGCTTTCTTATCTGTTTATTTTTCAAGCGCTTCGAAATGCGGGCAGATCAGGGGCAGGTTCTTGTTTATCGGACACGCCCATCTGACAGCGTTTTTGATTATCCGCTGAACATATTCGTTCTGATAGCTCTTGTTCGTCTCGTGTCCGGGCTGGAAATAGAATATCTTTCCGTTGCCGCGCACCCACGTACAGCCGGAGCGGAATACTTCTCCGCCGTTGAACCAGGCCATGAATACGACCTCGTCCGGCTCCGCGATATCGAAAGGTTCTCCGTACATCTCCTCGTCTTCGAGCACGAACGTCTCCGGGATGCCGGCGGCGATCGGATGGTTCGGTTTCACGGTCCAGACTCTCTCCTTTGCGCCGTCGCGCCATTTGAGGTTGCAGGTCGTGCCCATCATGCGTCTGAATATCTTCGAATGATGGCCCGAGTGAAGGACTACGAGGCCCATGCCCGCAAGCACGTATTTCTGTACTCTGTCGATTATCTCGTCGGGAATATCGCCGTGCTTCACGTGCGCCCACCAGACGAGAACGTCCGTGTCGGCGAGCACTTCGTCGGACAGACCGTATTCCGGCATATCCATGGTCGCCGTGCGCACCTCCACGTCGTCTTCGCGCAAAAATCCGGCGATGTATCCGTGAAGTCCGCCGGGATATATCTGCGTGATATACGGCTCGACCTTCTCATGATAATTTTCAT
>JAGDCE010000266.1 GCA_017958705.1 Clostridia bacterium | reverse complement strand
TTGTAAACGCGCGCCGAGCGGATCAGGTCATATGACGAATCAAACGTCAGCGGCGAAAATCTGTGAGTTTCATCGTCATATTCCGCGCGCCCTGTCTTTTTCCCGTCGGGCGAGTACAGCGTATAAACGGGGCCGTTCCTGTTCGATCCGGTCTCCTTAACAATCACGTCCACCGTCAGAAAACAGTCGAAGGTACCGTACTTTGCCGCGGCTATTATAATCGTCTGCACGTCTTCGGGCAGCTCTTCCAGAAGCCAGCCCGGGCCGGAGACGTCAGTTCTGCCGTAGAGCACCGCGGAGCTGCCCGGTATGATTTTCGTCGCGCCGCAGTACAGCGACGGCGCTATCTCATCGCCGGAAGTGCCGAAAAAGTTCTCGTATCCTTTCAGAAATCCGTCTTTTACTATGACCTCGCCGTACTCCGTGACGCGCGTGTGCGCCGCCGTATATAAAAAGACCTCGGGCGCCTGCAATGAAAAACCGAAAATTATTCGTTCGCCGTGTTTTTTCGCCGACCTCGAAACGGCCAGCACTGCGGCGGTCACGGCTGCGGCTGCCGCAAGGACGGCGGCGGCGATCAGCACGGCTTTTCTAACTGCGCGTCTCTTTTTCAGCTTTGAGCTCGCGTCCTCGGCGCGGCGGCGCAGCGCGTCCGCCGCCTCATCCGGGGCGGTCATATTTGACAGATCGAGTATATAGCGTATTTTATCCATAAGACCGTCACCGTTTCCTTCCGGTTTCATTATATCATTATTATTTGCATTTGTAAAGGGCATTTTTTTAATTGGCCGTGACACGATATGACATTTTATATAGGGCGCCGGATGATATAATTCCGAAAAAAGAAAGGTGGCGCGCGGAATTGTTCGGAAAAAGCGAAAAAAAGAAACAGATCCTGCGTCTCGCCGATTACGAGCGGGAGCTGCGGGATTACGAATCGGAGCTTAAGCGACAGGAGGACGGCTGCCGCATACATATGATAAACCCGTCGCGCATCTGCCCGAATCCCGATCAGCCGCGGAAGCAGTTCGACGCGGACGGGCTGTCCTCGCTCGCGGAGAGCATAAAGAATTACGGAATGATCCAGCCGATCACGGTGCGGCGGATGTCCGACGAGGACTCGCCCTTCGGCGGCCTGTACGAGCTTATCGCGGGGGAAAGACGGCTCCGCGCCGCCCGCATGCTCGATCTGCCGTACGTGCCGTGCATAATAATCGAGGCGGACAGGCGGGAGTCTGCGAAGCTGTCGCTTGTCGAAAACCTGCAGAGAAAGAGCCTCGGCATCTTCGAGGAGGCTGAGGCGATGGAGGCGCTCGTCAGAAAATACGGCGTGAAACAGCAGCAGATCGCCGGGATGCTCTGCGTCAGCCAGTCGTACGTGGCAAACAAGCTCAGACTGCTGCGGCTCGACGACGAGGAGCGCCGCATCGTCGCGGAAGGCTCGCTCACCGAGCGTCATATCCGCGCGGCGCTGCGCGCGGAGGATCCCGAAGTCCGCAAAAAGATACTCACGCTCGCCGCGCGCGGCGCGTGGAGCGTCAGACAGACCGAGCAGTACGCGGACGGGCTGTCGGCAAAGAAAAAGCCGGAGCAGAGCCCCGGCAGGATTGTGATTAAGGATATACGTATATTTCTGAACACGATAGACAAGGCCGTCGGCATAGTCAGAGCCGCGGGCATACCGGTCGAGCAGTCGCGCAGCGACGGCGACGGGATGATAGAGGTGCGGATCAGAGTGCCGGACAACCCGCCGGAACGCAGGACCGGATGATATCAGTATTTAATCACGGCGTAAAGCGCGGATCTGCCCCCGGGCAGGCTCACGTGAAGAACGCCGTCTCTGATACCGGCGCCGTATCCTTCGGTCTTCGGGAATACCTCGGCCACATCTCCGCCCGGCGCGTACCGGCACAGATCTATATCGGTCCCGGCAGAGTCAGCCGAATTGTTCCAGACGGCGAGCATGAGAGTCGACGTGCCTTTGTCAAGCAGACCGAACGTTTCGACGCCCTCGCTGTCGATATCGAACGTCCCCGTCGGATACACGGGCACCGCGGCGGCGGTTACGGCTCTGTATTTTTTGTAAAGCCGCGCCGCCTCGCACAGAAGCCGCATATTATACTCGTCCGCGCAGTCTATGTGACCGGACAGATACATAAGCCCCATAAGACCGGTCACCGCCGTATAGACGGTGACTTTTCCGTCTGCGAATCTGCCGGTGTGCGCGCCGTTCGGCTCGAACGTGGTCCGGTAGTCGATTTTTACCGGGTACGGATACGCCCACACGCCGCACCGCTCGGGCGGAAAACACGCCGCGCTGCCCGACACGATCGACGGCAGGCGGAAATAATCCTCCTGATCGGAGACGGACTGCAGATGAAAGTGTGACAGCGTGCCGGCGTCGGAGCGCATGGCGCCCGAGCCGCAGTTTTCTATCAGAAGATCCGGGAAACGGCGGCGCAGACCGTCGATGAAGTCTTCGAAAGCCCGGCTGTGCTCATGAAGCGAGCGCGCACCGTCGGGGTCGATCCCGGGACCGGTGTTCGCGTTGTAATCGTTTTTGATATACCGCACGCCCATATCGTACAGGCACTGAACGCGCGACTGCAGATGATCGCGCACGCCCTTCTGCCGGAAATCGAGCAGCACACGCCGCCCTCCGACCGGCGAGCCGTGACGGTAGAGGATATATTCGGGATGCTCCTTCACGATCGCAGATTCGATCCCGGCTGACTCGAACTCGAACCAGATGCCCGGCTTCATGCCGTGCGCGGCGATATCGTCGAAGATCCCCTGCAGACCGCGCGGACCGAAGACGGAGTCGTCGACCGCCCACATCCCGAGATCGCGCTCCTCGTCGCGGCAGACGCCGTACCAGCCGGCGTCTATGACGTAGTATTCGCAGCCGATCTTTGCCGCCGCCTCGACGAGCGGCATCGTTTTTTCGCGCGTCGGCAGCGCCCACAGGCAGTTCATATAATCGTTGAAGCACAGAGGCGGCACGCCGCCCTCAAACCGCGTCAGAAACGACGCGCGCCGCGCCGAGGTCAGCGCCGCCGCGGCCGCCTCAAAGCCGCCGTTTACGCGCCCGACCGTGCAATAACAGCTCCCGACGGTCTCGCCGGGCTGAAGCTTTACGTGCCAGCCGTCGTTTCTCTCCGCGCAGTCCGTCGTCAGTATGCACAGCTCGATATCGTCGCGGTAGCCGCGGATCCCGACGTTGATCATCCAGCCGTGACCGGCCTCGATCTGCGCGAAATACGTTTCGTTTTGCTCCGTGTCTTCCACCATCACGACGGGCTCGAAACGGCAGGTGCTCCAGCTGCTCTGCGAGGCTATGCGGAACGACGTCTGGCTTCCGTGATTGTACGTGCGGTAAAGCCCGGCGTCCTCGGCGTACGCGTGGCGCCACTGCGCCTCGCCGCACCAGCCGCTTTGCGCGTAATTGACGACGAACCTGTGCTTTTTCCACGGACGGCTTCCGGTCCTGCCGATCCCGGCGGTGAAAGACGCACCGAGCAACTCGACCGTAAGCGGCGCGTCAGTCGTGTTTTTCAGCACGGTGCGCTGACGCACGCAGCCGCCGGGCAGGCCTTCGTATTCGACCTTCACCGTCGCGCCGCACGGTATGACCGCTTCGGCGTCGCTTATGCGTTTTGCGTTTTCGTAATTGCCGTTTCCGGTGAAATAATACGTGTTGTCGGCGGCGCCGCAGCTGACGTAAAATCTCGGCTCGTATCCCTCGTACATAACGGATCCTCCGTGGGTTTTTTCTTATTGTATCATTTTTTCACCCCGATGTCAAGTGTGTGTTTGCCGCCGTCAAAGACGAAAAAGTCCGCTTCGGTGAAGACGCCGTTGAGCGTCGCCGGCTTCACGGCATTCTCGGCGTTTATCACGTATTCTGTGCCGTGACGCTTCACGGTCAGCGTGAAACGGCTGAAGCCGGAACAGAAAGCGGGCGAGATCTCAAAGCCTCCGTCGTGCTCGCGGTATCCGAGCAGACCCGTAAGCACCGTATTGAAATACCAGCCGGCGGCGCCGGTGTAGAAGCTCCAGCCGCCCGCGCCCTCAAGTCCCGGCGCGTCGTATACGTCGCCGCACAGCGCGTATGGCTCGCGGCCGTATTTTATGAAGCCTCCGGCGGTGCGGCAGATATTCGCCGGGCAAAGCGAGCGCAGGACAGAAAAGCCCCTGCTGCTCATCCCGGCGGCGAAAAAGCCCGCCGCGCCCCATACCGCGCCGTGAGTGTACTGTCCGCCGTTCTCGCGGATCCCCGGCGGGTAGGACGTTATATATCCGACGTTTTTCTGACCGTCGAACGGCGGCGACAGCAGCCGGAAAACGCAGCTCTTCGGCTCGTACAGTTTTTGCCAGACGTCGTCGAGCGCCGACGCGACGCGCGCTCTGTCGAGCCCGAGCATCGCCGCGAACGACTGCGGCAGAACGTCGATCTCGCATGACCCGTCCCCGGTCTTCCCGTACGGCGAGCCGTCGTCGAGATATCCGCGGATATAATGGACGCCGTCAAATCCGTGATCCTCGACCGCCTTTATAAGCGCGTCGGCGGTCCCGGCGCAGCCGGGATCATCGCACAGCGCACTCATCCGGTGCATAACAGAGGCGGCGAAAAGCGAAAGCCATACCGATTCGCCTCTTCCCGCGGCGCCGGCCTCGTTCATGCCGTCGTTCCAGTCGCCGCCGCGCGTCAGACACAGACCGTGTTCGCCGTATCCGAGGCGTGAAAGCGCCCTCTCGCAGTGCTCGAGCACGGTTCCCCGCACGTCTGACGGTACGGCTTTTTCGTATCTGCCGGTCTCGCCGTCAAGCGGCGGCGAGCAGATATAACGAACCTTTACGCCGAGTATGCCGCGGTCGCCGGTAATGCGCACGTATTCGGACACGGCGTAAGGCAGCCAGAGCATATCGTCGGAGCATCGCGTGCGTACGCCGCGCTCCGTCAGCGGGTGGAACCAGTGCATCACGTCGCCCTCTTCGTACTGATGAGCGGCACAGCGCAGGATATGAGCCCGTGAAAGCTCCGGAGCGCCGTATACGGTGCAGAGGCAGTCCTGGAGCTGATCGCGGAAGCCGTACGCGCCGCCGTTCTGAGAAAAACCGCATCGCGCGAACTGGCGGCAGAACAGCGCGGCGTAACGCGCGTGGACGTTGAAGAACGCGTCGATGCCGGGATCGGCTCCGTGAAGCGTGAACGGCGACAGATATCGTGCGACGCGCGCGGCGTATCTTGCATAGGTGCCGGCGGCGTTCTTCGCAGCGTAGGCCGCGGCGGTATGCGAGAAAGCGGCGCCGACCGTGAAAACGGTCTTTTTGCCGTGCTGAGCGCAGACCTGAAGCGTGCGGCCGTCGTAAGATGAGACGCCGCCCTCGCAGTGGACGAAAAGCGACGGCAGACCGGACCCGTAAGCGCGGCTGACGTACGAGTACGCGCCGGTCTGCGAAAAGCGCAGCGAGCCGTTTATCCTCCGCTCGCCGAGCACGGGAACACAGCACAGCCGCAGCACTCCTCCGCACGCCGCGGTGAATCTGACGGTCTTATACGGCATTTTGTCGTCGACCGCGACGCTCAGCACGTACGGCGTGGAGCCGGAGACTCCGCGCCACTCGGCGCCGCCGGCGTAAAAACGGCATTGCCGGCACTGAGAGTAAAGCTCCGTGACGATACCGTCGTGCTCGAAATAAAGCCGCTCGCCGCCGTATCCCGGCACCGTAGCGTGCTCGGTCAGCGCGTACATCCGGCTGTTTCCGAACCAGCAGAAGCCGCCGTCGCGGTCCGTGACGAGCGCGCCGAACGACGGATTCGCGTAAATATAACTCATGGGTGAAAACGTGCATCGGGGCGTGAGCCGTACTGATCCGCCGCCGAACACCGGCGCCGCCGGAGCCTCGCGCACGACGGGCGGCGGATAAGACGCTGGCGCGCCGGGCGCCGAAATATCCGACGCCGAGCGGATGCGGCAGACGCAGACGTCCGACAAAACCATACCCGCACCGTCCTCGTCGTTCACGATGAACACGCGCGAGCCGATCAGCGCGGACAGACCGCAGGCGCCGGCGAGCCGCAGAAGCTCCGTTCGTTTGCCGTTGTAGTATCCGTCATCGCCGTCGTACAAAAGCACCGTGTCGGCGGCGATCCCCGAGACGAGCAGACGCACGGCGACGGACGCGATCCGCGGGAAAAGCGAGCGCAGACGCGCCTGACCGCCGTCTCCGCGCCCGTCGGCGAGTATTACCGGCCGGTCGCCCGATATACCGTAACGGTAAAGCACGGACAAGATCCCGTCGTCCCCGCGGCCGCCCGCCTGCTTCGGCGCCGGGCGCATGATGCACGACAGAACGCGGTCGAGCAGCGCTTCATCGACCGGCGGAAGATCCGGGCGGGGCAGGATCCGGCAGTCCGCGGCGGAAAACAGCGCGGCGTCGGACGATTTGAAATCGGGCCCCGCGCCGATCACGAAGCGGACGGCTGCGCCGCGCGCCGATGCGGTCAGCCGCGGAAACACGCAGGCGCCGTAAACGGTCTGTTTTTCGCCGTAAAACGGCAGATCAGCGCGCGTGCCCGCCTGAAGCGGCAGGATTCCTTTGCAGAACGCCGCGACGCTTATGCAGAAGCCGCCTTTGCCGCGATGCCTGAAGCGGATCACGTCGCCCCGGCGCTCGGACACGACGAACAGCGAAGAGTACGCGCGGTGCGCGTTGTAAACGCGCCTGTCCGTCAGCACGGGATCGAAGCTCAGCGTGCATTCCTCTCCCCCGCAGTCGACGTCGAGCACGAAAGCGCAGGCGTTTCGGCAGACGGACAAAGCGGCGGTGACGCCGCCCGCGCGGAAAGCGACGGAGCCGTCGCCGAAAGAAACGGGGTGACGGACGAGGTCGACCCCGCCGCAGATAAGCGACAGCGGCGACGGAGACGATTCGTCGCAGACGCAGTCGCCTTTGTAATAAAGCCCTGCGCCGTATCCGTCGGCGACGGCGGTGCAGACGGTGTTCGTCAGAACGGCGCACGTACGCGTCGCCGGGACCGCTTCACCGCCGTCGTACGAGGGCTTGTATTTCCGCTTTTTGTACGGTCTGTCGTGCGGGAAGCGCTCGCAGAGCAGCGGTATGATCGCCGAGATCCGCTCGTCAGAGCAGAACCGTCTGACGAACGCGCCGCCCGTCAGCTCGTTCGCCGCCGCGACGACGCTCATCCCGATATGGTGCGCCATGAAGCATTTTATCACGGCGTACCCGCGGCCGACGCGGCGCCGCGTGAGATCGAGCGCCTCGTAAAAACCGTATTTTCCGTATACTCCGCAGTCTTTGAGCGTTTTGAGGTTCGGGAGCGCGCGCCGGCTGAAGCCGAGCATGAGAAACGACGAATAAGGACTGATAACGAGCTCGTCCGCGTCGGGGCACAGCGAAAGGCCGTTGTCGCCGTGCGCCTTGTACTGATAGACGGTATCGGAGTCGAACGCGAAATAGCACGACTCGCTTGTGCCGTACACCCGGCGCCCGCGGACGATTCCGCCGCGCCTGAACTGACGGTAAGCGGCAAAATCGCGTGCGCGCGCGGCGGCGGAGCCCGGCGGCGACGGCAAAAACAGCGCCGGCATGAAGTACTCGAACGCGGAGCCGGACCAGCTGCCGACGCCCCTGCGCTCGCCGTCCGCCACGACCGGCCGCATAAGCGCGCCCATGTGAGACGACGGCGCGAACCCGAGCGCGACGGAAAGTATATCCGTCGTGTGCATCTCCGAGCAGTACAGATCGTATTTCGCGTCCGTGACGTCGGTGATCCTGAACCTGCCGGACCGCCCGTCGTACAGCGGCGACAGATCGCATTCACCGATAAGCGCGTCAAGCGTTTCATACAGATCCGCGATCAGGCCGTCCTTCGGCTCGTATTCGTGAAGCGCCGCGCGAAGCGTGATCAGTGACGCGAGATAATTTCCGCAGTCGACAGTCGAGACCGCGTCGGTCAGCGGCGCGCCGGTGTGCGTGTCGTACCAGTTATAAAGCAGACCGTTCTTTTTGCCGAGCCCGATAAGCGTTCTGAGCGTCGGTGCGATCCGGTCGTATACCGTCTCCGCGCCGTAAAGTCCGAGATCGGCCGAGGCGACGACCGACAAAAGATAAAGCCCGACGTCCGTAGGCGATGTGCGCGGCGCCGCGCCGACGCCGGCGAAGACCTGATAGTTATCGGGCGGCAGATAACCGTGCTCGGCGTTCACGAGGTCGTCGAAGTATTTCATGTGATCGGCGACCGCGGTAAGCAACAGGCTCTTTCCGGCGACGCGCGGCGCCTGCTTTTCCTTAACCTTTGAGGACAGGAGCGCGATCAGCGGAGAGGCGGCGAGAAGTGAGCCGGTGACAATGCACGCGCCCGCGGACAGAACGGACACAGCCGCGCCGAAAACGGCGGACGGGATAAAAGCCGAGACGTACGCGCCCGCGCCGTGACGGCGCGCGTCGGCGGCGGAAGCCGTAGTCCACTGAAGCGTCCGTTTTCGCGTGATTAGGCGTGACAGCGAAAGAAAGACCGCCGCGGATGTGACCGAGGCTTCGCGGAAGATGAACGATACCCGCATGAACGCGTAGCAGAGCACGGCGGACAGAGCTTCGCGGCAGCCGGTCTGACGGATCGCAGACACGGCGAGCGGGACGGTGATATACGAAAGCCCGACCGCGCAAGCCGCGGGCAGAGTCCCGGTCAGAAGCCCGGCGATCATGCAGAGAACGGCGCACGGCGCGCACAAAGCGTTCACCGCGCTGTTATACAGTATAAACCGGTCGACCGCGCGCAGACCGTTCGGGGCTTTTCCGTCGCCGCGGCGCAGGTATCGCCCGGTAAGCGACAGCGCCTGGACGTCGCCGCGCACCCAGCGCCCGAGTCGGTTGAAATATGAAAGCGCGTTTTTCGGCGTGTCCTCATACAGAACGACGTCGGTCACGGCGCCGCAGCGGCAGCGGCACCCTTCGATCGCGTCGTGTGAGAGAAGCACGCCGTCCGGGAACACGTCGACGCAGCACTCGTAAAACGCCGAAACGTCGATGAGCCCCTTGCCGCAGAACGATCCGCGGCCGTATACGGCGCCGAAGACGTCGAAATCCGCGCCGTGATACGCCTGCAGCCCTGAATCGGCGGAGAAGGCGCGTGAAAACGGCGTACAGCCGTCGCCGCACAGCTTTGCGCCGATGCGCGGCTGAAGGATGCCGTGACCGGACACGACGACGCGGCGGTCATGGTCGATCACGGGGCGGTTGGCGGGGTGCGCAGCGCAGCGGATCAGATCGACGGAGCATCCGGGATACGGCAGGGTATCGGAATCAAGAGTTATTATATACGGGATGCCGGTAAGCTTCGATGCGTCGCCGCGGATAACAAGCGACGATGAGCCGGTCTTCAGCTGTCTTACCAGCTCGCACACGGCGCCGCGCTTGCGCTCCGGCGCGATATACGCGTCCTCGGAAAAAGAATATCTGCGGCGGCGGTAAAAAAGAAAAAACACGCCTCCGTATTTTTCGTTCAATTCGTCTATCACTGCCCCGGCAGCTTTGATCGCGTCGTCGTCCGGTTCGCCGCCCGGTCTGTCGCTGTCGGGCAGATCGGCGAGAAGTCCGAAACAGAGCCCGCCCGGGCTTTTTTCGGTATGGTACAGGCTCAGCAGGCTTTTTGAAAGCTCAGCCGCGTGTGAGTCGAGCAGCGCCGTCCGAACGATGAGACAGGGCGGCAGCTCCGTATCCTTTACGACTCTCGGACAAACACGCGGCACCGTCAACCGGGCGAAGACGCGCGCGCAGATATACGAGGCGAGCGCGTAAAGCGGTATCAGCGCGAGGATCGCGACCGAGGCGTCGCAGACGGCGTATACGGCGCAGAAAAGCGCGGTTGTGACAGCGGCAAGAAGCGCCGCGTAAAGGTACGCGGGCGCGCGGCGGGAAAACAGCGCGGACGTGAGCCGGTGCTCCGGCACGGAGTCGAGATATGACACGGGGTCCGTGCGTTTCTTTTTCGCCTGTCGGAGCAGCTCGCGCCGGTAGAGCGCTCTCGTCGCCGGATCGCTGATCCGGTATGCGGAGAACAGCAGCAGACGCGCCTCGAGCGGCGAGCAATCGAGGATCAGCCCTTCGAAATCGAGTTCTTCCGCCGCGCGCATACGGTCGAGCACGCGCTCGCCGGAGCATAAAAGCTCGGCGTATATCAGTATGAGATAATACCGCAGACGGCGGACGTCATCGTCGTCTGCGCGGATGCCGTTGAGAAAAGAACGCAAACCGTCGTAATCCGCCGCGTATCCGCCGAGCCGCAGACGCCGGCAAAGGCCGTCACAGAACGCCGGATCTCCGCCGCGGAGCGCGCCTCGCGCGTCTTTAAGCCTCGGCAGGATATAATAAAGGCCGTCGCGGATATACGGATCATCCGCGCGCCGCAGAAGCTTTTCCGCCGCGGCGCATCTGTCGCATAAAGATCTCATTTTCCCTCCGTATATTTTACTGCCGGGATTATTTGCCGGGCGGACTTAAAATTATACTATTGTTCGCGTTTTAGCGTTGATTCCGACAAAATTTGAGGCTATAATCTATGCGGACTCTATGGAGGAGACTTTTATGGAAAAGAAAACTAACGCAAAGAGAACTGTAGCTGAATACCTGATCATGACGGCGGCGACGCTCGTCATGGCGTGCGGTATCTACTTTTTCAAATTTCCGAACAAC
This sequence comes from Clostridia bacterium, assembly GCA_017958705.1. GTDB lineage: Bacteria > Bacillota > Clostridia > Oscillospirales > CAG-272 > UBA1248. Next base: position 1,136 of record JAGDCE010000266.1, on the reverse strand, counting down.
TTCGTCATGGGCGGAGTCAGCGGCATCTCGATGATACTCGGAAAGGTACAGAGCGTGATAAGTCCCGCCACGGCGATGCTCATCATCAATATCGCGCTGATAATCGCGGGATTCTTCATCTTCGGACGCGGATTCAGCGTAAAGACGGTGTACTGCAGTCTGATCCTGTCGCTTGCGCTCGAAGGGCTCGAATTGCTGTTCCCGATGACGGCGCCGCTGACAGACGATCCGATGCTTGAACTCGTGTTCGCGGTCGCGCTTCCCGCGGTGGGCTCCGCGGTCGTATTCAATCTCGGCGGCACCACGGGCGGCACGGATATAATCGCGATGGTGCTGAAGAAATACACCTCGATGAATATCGGAATATCGCTGTTCTTCGTAGACGCGGCGATAGTCGCGGCCGGTTTTTTCGTAAACGGCGTAAAAACCGGTATGTATTCCCTCGTCGGTCTGCTTATTAAAGCGCTCGTCGTAGACGTCGTGATCGAAAATATCAATATAAGCAAGTATTTCTTCATCGTGACGACGAATCCCGAACTCGTATGCAAATATATCAACGAGAACCTTCATAAGGGCGCCACGCTGTGGGAGGGCAAAGGCTCATACACCGGAGAAGAAAAGACCGTCATAATGGCGGTCATGACGCGTACGCAGGCGGTCGCGATGCGTAATCATATAAAAGAAATGGATCCCGGCGCGTTCGTCGTGATATCATCCACAAGCGATATAATCGGAAAAGGCTTCCGCGGTCCCGTGTGATCCTGAAGCAGCGAATATGCCGCCGGCACCTTGCCGGATGAAGGATCAGGGAGACGCTTTGCGACGTTCGGTGCGCCTCGTCCCTCGGCGCTTTTGGGGACTCCCCGCCCCCCACTCCGTGAACCCCCGTTGCTCTCCAGTTCGCAACGGGGAACCCCGGTACCGCCCCCAAACCCCCGCCTCCCCCCAAATATCATTTGGGGCTTTTTGACAGGGTTGTGTCGAGTGCGTCGATCCCTGCAGGCCGACCGCGCTGCCCCTCAGATCTCTGATCTGCGGGATCCGGGGTTCCCCGCCGCGAACAGCGGTGGGGGTTCCCGGGAGGGGAACAGGGGGGCGTGGGGGGGGTGACGAGCATTGCGCCGCCAAAGGGGTTC
>JAGDCE010000265.1 GCA_017958705.1 Clostridia bacterium | reverse complement strand
GTCTGGGAGGAATTCTGCCGTCAGTGCGGCACGACCGAGTGCGGCTGGTTCGAAGAAGTCAAGAAATACGAAAAAGAAGTTCTCTCCAAGAGAGTATAACGGAATCAGATACGAGCAAAAAAAGGCGCTTTGCAAAGCGCCTTTTTTGTTGTGCAAAATGAGTAAAAACGGTAAAAAAACACAAAAAATGTACTTATCAAATTTGATTGTATATATAAAATAACCAATTTTACGGCGTTTTTGCGTATAAAACATTGCATTATGTTTACAAAGCCGTCACGCAAAAACAATAAGGATATTATATAATCAAATATGAGGGCGGCGCTTTCGCAAGGCGCGCCGCGGCCCAATTTTTCACAGAAGGAAGAGACAACATGAGCGACGAATTGATTCTTGAGCTGAGGGGGATCACAAAGATCTTTCCCGGCGTCAAAGCCCTGAACGGCGTTTCGTTCGGGCTGAGGCGCGGCGAGGTCCACGCTCTGATGGGCGAGAACGGCGCCGGCAAATCGACCTTCATCAAGGTCATCACGGGTGTTTTCCCGCCTGAGGAGGGCCAGATCTTTCTCGACGGCGAGGAGGTAAGGTTCAAGGGCACGCGCGATTCGCTTGCAAAGGGTATCGCGGCTGTCTACCAGCACCCGACCACCTACCCGGACCTGTCCGTGACTGAAAACATCTTCATGGGTCACCAGATCAAAAAGGGACCCGTCATGGACTGGAAAAGCATGCACAAAAAAGCGGCGGAGCTGCTCGGCAGACTCAACGCGGATTTCGATCCCCACGCGGAAATGGGCACGCTCAGCGTCGCTCAGCAGCAGATGGTAGAGATAGCGAAAGCGCTCTCGACCGACGCGCGGATCATAATTCTCGACGAGCCGACCGCGTCGCTTACCGCGAACGAGTCAAAGGAGCTATACAGGATAGTTAAACAGCTCCGCGACGAGGGCGTCTCGCTGATCTTCATCTCTCACAGGATGGAGGATATGTACGAGCTGGCGGACAGAGTGACCGTCTTCCGCGACGCGCAGTACATAGGCACATACGACGTCAACGGAATCACAACCGCCGAACTCGTCAAGGCGATGGTCGGCCGTGAGATCAAGGACATGTATCCGAAGCCCAAGGTCGAGATCGGAGAGGAAGTGCTCCGCATCGAAGGGCTGTCGCGCGTCGGCTTCTTCAGGGACGTCTGCATGAACGTGCACGCGGGCGAGATCGTCGGTCTGACCGGACTCGTCGGCGCGCGCCGTACCGAGGTCGTCGAATGCGTCTGCGGTATCACGCATCAGAGCGCCGGAGAAGTGTATCTTAACGGCGAGAAGCTGAACATCAAAAAGCCGCACGACGCGATGAAGGCCGGCATAGTGCTTCTGCCCGAGGACAGACACAAGGAAGGTCTGATCCTTTCGTGGGGTCTCGGCATGAACGTGACGCTGCCGATTCAGGACGAGCTGGCGAAGGGACACGTCTTCAACGACAACAAGCGTGAGCGCGAGCTGTCGCGCGACCTGCTCGAATCGGTCGACACCAAGGCGGTCACGATCTTCGACCCGGCGTCGTCGCTGTCAGGCGGCAACCAGCAGAAGGTCGTCGTCGCCAAATCCCTCGCGCAGAACGGCACGAAGGTGATAATCCTCGACGAGCCGACGAAGGGCGTCGACGTCGGCGCCAAGGCCGAGATCTACGCCATAATCGGCGAACTCGCGCTTAAGGGATACGCCGTCATCATGATCAGCTCCGAAATGCCCGAGATCCTCGGCATGTGCGACAGAATCTACGTCATGTGCAACGGCAGAGTCACCGGATGCCTCGACATTTCCGAGGCGGACCAGGAGAAGATCCTGCATCTCGCGATGCTTGAAAAAGGTGGTGTGAGGGAATGAAAGCGTTTTTAAGAAAACTGTCCGGCAACCATGAGATAAGCCTCGCGATCATCCTCGTTGTCCTGTTCATCGTCGTGGATATCCTCTCGGGATTCACGTTCCACGGCATCGGAAACATAGGCGAGATATTCAAGAACAACTCGCTGACGCTGATAATGTCGCTCGGTATGCTCTGCGTGCTCCTGACCGGCGGTATCGATATCTCGATCACCGGCGTGCTCGCGTTCGCGGGCATGACCGTCGGCATGCTGCAGAAGTACAACGTCATAAAGAACGTACCGCTGCTGTTCCTCATCGCGATAGCGATCGGCGCGCTCTGCGGACTGCTCAACGGCGTCGTGATCGCGAAGGGCAAGGTCTCTCCGATAATCTGCACGCTCGGCGCGATGTACATCTGGCGCGGCCTCGCCACCGTCGTTTACAACGGCGAGTGGGCGAGCGGCGAGAACGTCGCGGGTATGAGCGCGTTCGGCAACACCGCGGGCCCGTACATAATCCTCGCGGCGGCGTTCGTCGTATACTTCGTCGTCATGAAGTGGACGCCGTTCGGCCGTAAGGTCTACGCGATCGGAAGCAACCGCGAAGCGGCTCAGATCTCCGGTATCAACGTCGACCGCGTCGAGATCCTCGTCTACGTCCTTATGGGCGTGCTCGCGGGCCTCGCCGGCGCTTTGTCCGTCTCGCTTTACGGATCGGCTCAGCCGACGATGCAGGACGGCAAAGAGATGGACGTCATCGCCGCCTGCGTCATAGGCGGAGTCTCGATGAGCGGCGGACGCGGAACGGTCGTTGGCACGCTGCTCGGCGGCATATTCTACGCCGTCGTTTACAAAGCTCTGCCGCTGGTCGGACTTGAATCCATCTGGCAGAACCTTATCAAGGGCGTCATAATCCTCGCCGTCGTCGTCATAAACGTCGTATCTCAGCGTATATCGAGACGTCAGACTCTTGCAAGGAGGGAGATATAATATGGCAGGCAAATCAGGCAGGACCATAAGCGCGGTCCCGGTAAGATCGTGGAAAAAGCTGATCTTGAGCTGGGAAGGCGCGCTCGTCGTCATATTCATAGCGGTACTCATAGCGGGCAGGATAATGTCCCCGAGCTTCAACCTTAACAGCGTGATGTTCATGATGCCGCAGTATCTTTCTCAGCTGTTCATAGTGTTCCCGATGGCTTTCGTGCTGATAATGGGCGAGATCGACATCTCGGTCGGCTCGATCGCGTGTCTGTCGGCGACGACCGCGTGCCTCGCGGCAAACGCCGGACTGCCGCTGCCGCTCGTGATACTCGTGTGTCTCGGCACCGGCCTGGCCTGCGGCGCGCTCAACGGCTTCGTGCTCACGGTATGGCCGGAGCTGCCGCCGATGATCGTCACGCTCGGCTCGCAGATCATTTTCCGCGGCATATCCGAGGTCGTAATAGGCACAGGCAGTTCATTGAAGTATGAAAATGCGGATTACTTAACTTCATCTTTAGGAAAGTTCTTAGGACCTATACCGGTAGTCTTCATTGTTGTCATAGTTGTCGCGGTACTGTTCATGATACTGCTCTCGAAAACGACGTTCGGCAGAAGGCTGTACGCGATCGGAAGCAACAGGACCGCGGCGAAATACGCCGGCATCGGCGTCAACCGCGTCAGATTCATCGTCTACGCGCTCGCC
>JAGDCE010000264.1 GCA_017958705.1 Clostridia bacterium | reverse complement strand
CGGCAAAATATGCCACGCTGTTTGACCGGATGGACGGAAAATATTCCTGTATTTATATACCTTTCGGCAGTATAGAGCTTCCGTTCTCTGTCGTTAAAGCAAAAAAATTAACCAGTATTAAGTTATTGTTCGGTCACGACTGTTTTACAAAGGCGGGTATAAATTCGCTTTATCCGGGTTATACCGCTTCGTGCAACCAGGATATTGCACATCAGGTCGACACAGCGGTTGAGCTTGCGGCTTCCTATATAAACGATCCGGTTATGCCTGACAGTCAGACGTTCAGATTTATTGAGTCAAAGGTCTGCAGTTCTTCAAAAGAATCGATCGTTTGATAAAACGGTTTATCGTTTCCGAAATAATTCATCAATACAAAGATGTGGAGGATATTATGAGGAAAAAGATATTTACAATCCTTATATGTACTATGATCTTGTTTGCGGCTGCAACACCGGTGTCAGCCGGTCGTGACGACGCCGCGTTCAAAAACGTGTCGGTCGAGTTGTTTCTAATACCGGATACGGACGCGGAAGGCGGCGAGCAGATGAGAGGTTTCACGGTGTCTCCCGACGGAAGATATATTTACGGCGGCTTTTTACAGGGTTACCGTCACATAACTAAATTCGACGCTATGACCGGCGAACGTCTCGGCGAATATGAGCCGGCAATTGAAAATGACGACGGCGTTACCGCCGACTGCAATTACCCTAAAAGCATCGCCATAGACTGCAGAGGGTATATGTTTGCAGGCATAACGCTCGACGAACCCGCGTCGCCGTACATCGGGTTGGTTTGCGTTGATTCCGATATGAACGAAGTGTCATACATCACTGAAAATCTCGGCGCGGCCCATACCGGCATTACGGGCATTGCCGCGCAGAAGATCGGCGACAGAATACTCGTATACATCGCCACCAACTACGACAGGGATACGCTGCGGTGCTATGACGTGACTGACGTGGGAAATATGCACTTGTACAGCGGATTCGGAGTCGACGGCGTGATCGATTATAACGAGCTGACCGGTTCGCAGGCTGATCCCGGCTATATGGCTGTTGACGTTGACGGCTATATATATCTCTGTTATCTTGACGACAACCGTCCCGGCGTTAAAGGCAGTACCGTCGTCAAGCTTGAAAAAGACGGCAAGAGCATAATCGGTTCTGCCGAGGTTCGGGAAGCGTACGGTATCTGCACCGCGGGTGATTATCTGTTTATTTCAAATTATGACTTTAACGAACACAAGATAACCGTATTGAATAAATCCGATCTTTCAAAAGTTACCGAATTCGCTTTTGAAGGTCAGAACAGCGCACTTTCCGGATGTTCTTACGGCGGCGACTGTCTTTGGATCGGCGCGCACGGTGACGGAGTTCCCGGCGAAATTTACCGTACCAATCCGCTCAACATAACGAGGGATAACAGAGAAACGGAAACGGTCGAGGCTGCCCCGAACACTCACGCCGTGACCGAAGACCCAGTCGAAGAAGCGGGAGATACCATTGTTTTGTTTGATTTCACCGATCCTTTGATTGTAAGCAGAGTAACCGCTGACAATGATTGTGAAATCGAATATGACGAGCAGCGTCAATGTATGAAAGTTACCGTCAAAGTCGACGAACAGGGGGAGGTTTGCGATCCGTATTTCACGCTGCCGATGACGTCCAAGTCCGATTATTTCGACGGAGATAAATATAAGATACTTATCCTCAGGTATATCTCGGAATTCGATACCGTCGGTGAAATATACTTTAAAACAAAAATAAACCGTAATTTGCCGAACAATCATATCATGTATGATATGGATGAAGCGTCAGAATGGAACGACCTGGAGATAGATATGCGTGACGACGATCAGGGCAACTGGGAAGGTCAGGTAAGATCGATCAGGATCGACCCGACGACATCGGGTGAAGATGGAGACGTGTTCTATTTCAAATCAATTTCCGCCACAATAGCAAAAGACGAGACCTTCCAAACGGAACCGGAAACGATAATAAACAGTCCGGAAACCGAACCGGAGAAAACAAACGCTCCGAAAACCGAACCGGAACAGGAAGAATCCGAAAAAACAAGTGTAACTAAACCCAATGATACGAAAAAAACGGTCAACGGAAACGGTTTTCCGGTATGGGCTATAATTGTTATAGCCGTTTGTATACTCGCGTTGGTCACCGTCATATTCATGATCATCAAAAAGAGAAAAAAGTAATAATCATGTGATTCCTGTATGAAAACGCACGCGGGCTGCGTACAGAAGGACGAGGGTATGGCAAAAATCTACGAAGACCTGTCGTGGTGCGATACTGTTGTCTTTGCTTCCCCGTGCACTTCGCTTACATGACTATTACACAAAGAAGCACCGGAGGTGTTGTGCAGTTTACGATTTGGACTCGATTTCCTTCACCAGATCGGCGTAAACGATCATACAACATTATATGACCGGGTATCGTCTTGTTTTATTTATCAGTATAGTTAACGCAAAATATATTTCAAGAATAACATCTGGCTGAAATAGGATTATGATCTCTGTTTCAGTCACTTTTTTTATTCGAGAATTTTTATGTTGGAGTGATTTCTGTCATATATATGTCAGCGGTTTTCGTATGTGCGAAAACAGCGGTTTTGGGTACCGGTCCGGCAGAGTGTATGCAAAAGGAGAGTAAATATTTCTATTTCTGTCATAATATAGACGGAACTGAAAAAACGGCTCCGGATAGCGGAGCCGCGGTGGAACTGCAGGGACGGTAGGATAATGACCTCAGATTTGAATCGCGGTAATGACTGGGGTTCGAAGGGGTTTCCCCTCGCGCCATGCATTTGTTGCCCCGCGACAAATGCTACGGCGTACTTTACGCGCGCAACGCACATAATTCTTTAGATTGTAGGAGGGACATATTATGAGAGCAACACAACACAACGCCCGTACTCGGGCAAACGGAGAGGTATTCTCTCCGGCGCATAACGACAGAAAAATAAACTTGAAAAACGCACCGCACATTGATGAAGAAAAAACAGGCGCAAACCTATGCTTTAACATTTACGACGGAATATACCGTCTGAATGAACCAGATAAAATGTCGTTCAAACAAGTTGAACAGAGATATTACGAAGAAAAGGTATCCGATCATCTAAATGTTCAAAACGAACGATACGAAAAAGCCAGACATAAGGAAAAGATCAAAACAATGTACGAATATCGAATGTCACCAAATTCATGTGTCGAAGAAGTAATTCTTCAGATCGGTGAACACGACGAATCGGTATCGGAAGATGAACTCTGG
>JAGDCE010000263.1 GCA_017958705.1 Clostridia bacterium | reverse complement strand
GTCTGTCGACATGAATTGCCCGCGGGCATTAAGGAGTCGGCAGGCAATCATGTGAAAAAGGGAGGGGTTTCCCCTCCCTTGTTATTTACCGCTTCTATTTCAGCGGCTCGAAATCCGCGGCGCCGTGCTTGCACAGCGGGCAGACGAAATCCTCGGGCAGCTCGTCGCCTTCGTATACGTATCCGCAGACCTTGCAGACAAATCCCTTCTTCCCCGCCGTTTCGGGGTTAGGTTTCACGTTGTTCTGATAATACGTATATGTCATAGTCTCGGCGTCGGAGATGACCCTCGCCTCGGTGACGGTGCAGATGAACATGCCGTGCGTATCGAGATCCACGTACTGTTCGACCTTCAGCGACATGAAAGCGTTGATATACTGCGACAAAAACACGAGTCCGTTATCGGAGCGGTGCACCTGCTGTCCCTCGAATTTATCGACGTTCCTTCCGGAGCGGAATCCGTAGCATTCGAACACCGAGAACGGCGCCTCCGTCGACAGGCAGTTGACGTTCATCACGCCGGTCTGCTGTATGACGTGATGCGAGTAATTCTGCTTGTTTATCGTGACCGCTATGCGATTCGGCGTATTCGTCACCTGCGATACCGTATTGACGATGAGACCGTTGTCCTTCTTGCCGTCGCTACTCGTGACGACGTACAGGCCGTAACCGATCTTGAACAGCGCGGCAAGATCCTGCTTGGTCGCCGGCTTATCGCTCATCGCGACGTATTCGCGGCAGAGCTCGTCGGACAGCGCTTCGATCTGCGCTTTGTTCTCGTCGTTCATCGCCGATCTGATCTTTACGACCGGTTCGATGAATTTCAGATTCTGACAGCCTTCGAACATCTTCATCATCGTCTTCGCCGCGAGCGGAGCCCATGAGCCGTTCTCGATCAGGCCGATAGTGCGGTTTCTGTATCCGCGCTCCGTCAGATGCTGTATGAATTCTCGCATGAACGGGAAGATATCCGCGTTATACGTCGTCGTTGCAAGGACGATCTTTCCGTATCTGAACGCATCCTCGACGGCCTCAGCCATATCTTCGCGCGCGAGATCGGCGACTGCGACCTTCGGGCAGCCTTTCTCACTGAGCTTGTCCGCGAGCAGCTGCACCGCTTTTTTCGTATTGCCGTAAACGGACGTGTATGCGATGAAAACGCCTTCCGTCTCAGGCTGATACGTCGACCACAAGCCGTACAGTCTCAGCACTTCCGGGATGGTATCCGTGAGCACGGGGCCGTGCAGCGGGCAGATGCGCGCGATATCGAGCGCCGAGGCTTTTTTGAGCACCGCCTGCACCTGTACGCCGTATTTTCCGACGATTCCGAAATAATAGCGTCTCGCCTCGCAAGCCCAGTCCTCCTCGACGTCGAGCGCGCCGAATTTACCGAACGCGTCGGCCGAGAACAGCGTCTTCGCCTCCGCGTCGTACGTCATTATTACCTCGGGCCAGTGGACCATCGGAGCCGTTATGAACGTGAGTTTATGCGCGCCGAGATCGAGCACGGAGCCCTCCGCGACCTCGATCCGTCTGTCAGCGAAATCGACGCCGAAGAAGTTCTTCATCATCGGGAAAGACTTGGCTCCGGAGACTATTACCGCCTTCGGATAAGCGTTCATAAACTGAACTATATTTGCCGAATGGTCCGGCTCCATGTGCTGAACGATCAGATAATCGGGCTTTCTGCCGTCGAGCGCGGCTTCGACGTTATCGAGCCATTCGTGGCCGAATTTCACATCGACGGTGTCTATGACGGCGATCTTCTCGTCGACTATCGCGTATGAATTGTACGCCATGCCGTTCGGCACGTCGTACTGTCCTTCAAAAAGGTCGAGTTTGTGGTCGTTTACGCCCACGTAAAAGAGTTTTTCCGACAGCTTCATAATCAAATCTCCAGCATTTTCAATATTTCGTCTTCTCTGACCAATCCGTTTGACTGTCTGACCGGCTGACCGTTTCTGAAAACGATCAGGGTCGGTATATACATTATTTCAAATCTGCGCGCAAGATCGGGCTCCTCGTCCACGTTCACCTTGCACACCTTCACCTTGTCGCCGTATTTGTTCGCCACCGCCGCGACCGTCGGCGCGAGCATGCGGCAGGGGCCGCACCACGGCGCCCAGAAATCGACGAGCACCGGCTGATCGGATCCTGTTATGATCCCGTCAAAATTCCCGGCGTTAAGTTCAATCTCAGCCATATATTACCTCCGGTATCTTTTTCTTCCATTATAGATGATAAGTTGAAACAAAACAATAACCAAATAAGACGGTTCTGAAAATTCATGCGCGCGCATCAGGTCGTTTCCTGCTGAAATTTACACATTGTTCTTATTTTGAAATTTCCATCGTCTTGTTTATAGTGTATAATATAGCAAAGTTTTTGGCGTGCTCACTCGTTTCAGCCGGAAAGGAAGAACATGAACGAAAGAGAAAAGAATCAGGAATACACCATTTCGGTCGTCCAGATCCTGAAGATCCTTAAAAAATACCTCATACCGATACTGATCATCACGATCGTGGCCGGCGCTGCCGCATACGTTATAAGCGCCAAATTCATCAAGCCCAAATACAGAGCGGAAGCGATGATCTACGTTTCTGCGAAAGACTACATGCAGAGCGGTCAGGTGACCACGAGCGATCTGAGCATCGCCAAGCAGCTCGTCAACACCTACGCGATCATCCTAAAGACCGACAACGTGCTGAACGAAGTCTGCGAGAGCCTCGGCAATCAGATCACGGCGGCGAAGATAAGAGCCAATCTGAGCGCCGCCTCCGTGAACAACACCGAAGTCTTCACGGTCAGCTACGTCGACACGAATCCCGAGCGCGCGACCGCGGTAGTCAACGCGATTGCGGACATCGCCCCGGAAAAGATAATCGAGGTCGTCAAAGCCGGCGACGCGTCCGTGATCTCGCGTCCGAAGACGCCGACCAGCCCGATCTCCCCGAACAAGACGAGGAACGCCGCGATAGCCGCGCTTGCCGCGCTTGCGTTATCAGCAGCGGTATTCATACTCATTTCCCTGCTCGACACGAGGATCCGCACGACCGAAGACCTTACGGAATCGTTCGATTATCCCGTTCTCGGCTCCATACCCACGATAACCGCCGACATAGCCGCGGCGGAGATAGCGGAGGATGAAGAAGATGACTAAGAACGTTACTAAAAAAACGAAGGTCACGAACCTCAAGGAATACAAGATACTGAACGAACACACCTCCTTCTCGGTAAGAGAGGCGTACAGCACCGTAAGAACGAACCTGCTCTTCGCCGAGCACTCCGACAAGTGCGCCGTGTTCGCGATCTGCGGCGCGAGCGAGAACGCCGGCAAGTCGCTGACCTGCATAAATCTGGCTATATCGTTTGCCAAGATCGGCAAGAACGTGCTGATAATCGACTCCGACATGCGCCACCCCTCCGTCAACAAGGCGCTGCGCATCAAAAAGAACACCGGTCTGTCCGACGTTCTGGCAAAGCTGACGAAGGATATTCCCATTATAGCGACGGACGTCAAAAACCTTTGCATCCTTCCCGCGGGAAGCATTCCGCCCAACCCGGCGGAGCTGCTTTACTCGAGCCGTTTTGAAAGAGTACTCGAGGCGTGCTCCGAGCGATTTGACTATATCTTCATCGACACGCCGCCTCTTAACCTCGTCTCCGACGCCGCGCTGCTCGCGGAAAAGGTCGACGGATACGTGTTCGTAGTACGCGCCGGCTTCGACAACAGACGCGACCTGGCCAACGCCGTGGAGACGCTGACGAAGGTCAACGGCAAGATCGCCGGATTCATCTTGAACGACGTCAATGAAAAGACGGCGGGCTACAAGGGATACGGCAATTACGGCAAGTACGGTAAGTACGGTAAATACGGAAGATACGGAAAGTACGGCTACGGAAGCAAGTACACCAACAAATACGACAGCGTCGAGATGGCGGACAAGAAATTCACCATACGTGAAAAGAGCCCCGCGCCGAGACAGGAAACGACGCAGAACAAAGGCGAATAAAAGAAATACGGCGACCGGATTCCGGTCGCCGTTCTTTTTTCACCATTCAAATTTCGTAAGCTGACCGTCTTCGCGCAGACCTTCAAAATCCCTCTGCCGCAGGACTTCATATACCGCGACGGCGACGGAATTCGAGAGGTTGAGCGAACGCAGCGTATCGCGCATCGGTATGCGGACAGAGCTGTCCGGATTTGCGTATAAAAGCTCCTCCGGCAGGCCTTTTGTTTCCTTTCCGAATACGATGAAAACGCGTTTCGGGTATTGCACGTCGGTGTATTTCCGCTTTGCCTTCGTCGTGAAAAAGAACATCGGCTCGCCGGCGTTTTTTTGTAAGAAATCGTCGAGGCTGTCGTAATACGTGATATCGAGCTTGTCCCAATAATCGAGCCCGGCGCGCTTCAGCTTCCTGTCGTCAATCTCGAAGCCGAGCGGCTTTACGAGATGAAGCGACGCGCCGACGGCGGCGCAGGTGCGCGCGACGTTTCCGGTGTTCTGCGGGATCTCGGGTTCTACGAGAACGATATTTATATCCATAATTATGTATCCTTATGAAAATTTACAAAATACGGTTTTATTCGCACCGTGTATTCTGTATAATAACATAGAATGAAATAGTATTAAATCATCTTTTTTTAATAATCTGCACCGGAGAAGTAAAAAATGAGTCTTATAACGAAGATATTCGGAACTTACAGCGAAAGACAGGTAAAGAAAATCATACCGCTCGTCGACAGGATCGAGGCTATGGCGGACGAGTACAGGGCGAAAACCGACGCACAGCTGCGCGAAATGACAGACGTGTTCAAAAAGCGTCTCGCCGCCGGCGAAACTACCGACGACATACTGCCGGAGGCGTTCGCGACGGTGCGCGAGGCCGCGGACCGCGTGCTCGGCAAGCGTCCTTTCCGCGTCCAGCTGATCGGCGGCGTGATACTGCATCAGGGCCGAATCGCCGAGATGAAGACGGGTGAAGGAAAAACGCTTGCCGCGACGCTGCCGGCTTATCTGAACGCGCTGACCGGCAAGGGCGTGCACATAGTCACTGTAAACGATTACCTCGCCACGCGCGACAGCGAGGAAATGGGCAGGATCTACAACTTTCTCGGCCTCTCCTGCGGGCTCATCGTATCGAACGAGCGCGACAGCAACGTGAAGCGTCAGGCATACGCCGCGGACATCACGTACGGCACGAACAACGAATTCGGATTCGACTACCTGCGCGACAACATGGTCACGTACAAGGAAAGGCTCGTCCAGCGCGGACACGCCTACGCGATAGTCGACGAGGTCGACTCGATACTCATTGACGAGGCGAGAACGCCGCTCATCATTTCCGGCCCCGGCGACAAGGCGACGGACATGTACGACCGCGCGGAGGCGTTCGTCAAGACGCTGCGCAAATACGTGATGAAGGAGATAGACTCGAAGGAGGATATGGACTCGTCCGAGATCTCCGAGGAATACGATTATATAGTCGACGAAAAGGCGAAGACGTCCGTGCTGACGAAGCGCGGCATCGAGCGCGCGGAGCGGTATTTCAATCTTGAAAACTACGGCGCGCCGGAAAACGCCGAGGTAGCCCACCATATAAACCAGGCGATAAAGGCTCACGGCAACTTCCACCTTGACGAGGATTACGTCGTAAAGGACGGACAGGTCATAATCGTCGACTCTTTCACCGGCCGTCTGATGTTCGGACGCCGCTACAACGAGGGTCTGCACCAGGCGATAGAGGCGAAAGAGGGCGTCAAGATCGAGAAAGAGTCGAAGACTCTCGCGACGATCACGTTCCAGAACTATTTCCGTCTGTACGGCAAGCTCGCCGGCATGACCGGTACGGCGCTCACAGAGGACGAGGAGTTCCGCGAGATCTACAACCTCGACGTCGTCGAGATACCGACGAACAAGCCGATGATCAGGGTGGACCGCGAGGACGTCGTTTTCAAGACCGCCGCGTCGAAGATCGACGCGATCATGGAACAGATAAAAGAGTGCCACGCGAAGGATCAGCCGGTCCTCGTCGGCACGATAACGATCGACAAATCGGAGATGCTTTCCAAGAGGCTGAAGCAGGAGGGCATCAAGCACGTGGTACTGAACGCGAAATACCACGAAAAGGAAGCCGAGATCGTGGCGCAGGCGGGCTGTCCCGGCGCCGTCACGCTATCGACGCCCATGGCGGGCCGCGGAACCGACATCATGCTCGGCGGCAACCCCGAATGGCTCGCGAAGGCCGAGATGCGCCGGATGGGCTACGAGGAAACCGTCATCGCGCAGGCGACAGGTACGTCGCAATCCGCCGACGAGGACGTGATCAACGCCCGCGCCGTGTTCCATGAGCTTTACAAGAAGCACCGTGAGGAAATAATCCCCGCCTACGAAAAAGTCAAGGCGGCGGGCGGTCTGTTCATACTCGGCACGGAACGCCACGAGAGCAGACGTATAGACAACCAGCTGCGCGGACGCGCCGGACGTCAGGGCGACCCCGGCGAATCGAGGTTCTATATCTCGTTCGAGGACGATCTCATGCGTCTGTTCGGCTCGGAGGACAGGATGAAACACGCCGTGGCGCTGACGCCCGACGGCGTGCCGATTGAGGCGAAGATACTGACGAGCGTCATAGAGAACGCGCAAAAGCGGCTTGAAAGCGTTAACTTCGAGCGACGCAAGAACGTCCTCATGTACGACGACGTCATGAACCAGCAGAGGAAGCAGATCTACGATCAGCGCAACGAGATCCTCAACGACGGAAATATGCGCGAGAAGATCATGGATATGATCGAGCAGACGGTGGAGGACGCAGCCGCGCGCTGCACCGCGTCCGACGATCATACCGAATGGGGCTTCGACGAGCTTCACAGCAAGTACCGCGGCATAATCCTGTCCGACAACGATTTCAAATTCACGCCAGAGGAGCTTGAAAAAGTCACTCGCGAGCAGATCTCCGATGAGATGAAGAAGCGCGCGATGGACCGCTACGCGGAGCAGGAGCGCATATTCGGCGATCAGATGCGCGAGATAGAGCGCGTGATCCTGCTTACCACGCTCGACTCTCTGTGGATGGATCATCTGGACGCCATGGACGACGTGCGCGACGGCATAGGGCTTCAGTCCTACGCGCAGAGGAACCCGGTAACGGAATTCAAGATCGCCGCGTCCGATGCTTTTGACGAGATGATCGAAGATATCCGCGAGAACACCGTGCGCCGCATCCTCTCGGTCCGTCCGAGAATGCAGATCAAACGCACGGAGGAACGCGAAATGACGGCGGGGGCTCCGGACAGGACGGTTAAGAAGAAACCGATCGTGAAGAAAGTGAAGGTAGGTCCTAACGATCCGTGTCCCTGCGGATCCGGACAGAAATACAAGAAATGCTGCGGGAGACCGGGCGCCGGAAACAACTGATATGGGTTTCGGGATAATATTCATAGGATACATTTTTACGGTTTTCGACATGGGCTTCATAGTAAATGAAGCCCTTCTCGTGTTTGTATGCAAACTCCTGTGCTTCGCCGGATATCTGACGCTTTCGTTCGGTATCCGTAAATATTCGCATTATTCGCGATACGCTAAATACTCGCTTTTCGGCTCCGTTATAAGCACCGCGGCAATGCTCGGCGAATGCGCCGTCCAGGGGCTCTGGGCGTTCGGCGCCATGGATCAGGCTGTGATGGTGCAGATCAGAACGTATCTGTTCCCGCTGATCGCCGTGCTTTACGCGGCAACGCACGTTACGCTGTTCTACGCGATATACGACACCGGCAGAGAGACCGGCTGTGAGCGCGTCAAAAAATGCGGAGTGCGCTCCGTCGCCGCGACCGGCGCGTTCTGCATCATAAACGTCGCCGCGTCACTTCCCCTCTCGCTCGGCGACGCGTTCTACATCATAAGATACGCGTTCTTCCTCATTGTGACGGCGATCAACGCTCATACAGTATACACGGCGTACAGATATATATGCCTCGACACCGAGCTTGAAGCCGAGCGCGCGGAGGCGCTTAAAGAAAGGACTATCGGCAAAGGAAACAAATAGATGGCACCGGAAGGAATTCTGCTCATAAACAAGCCGCAGGGCATAACGTCGCACGACGCGGTGTACCGCCTGCGGCGCCTTTTGCGTACTCAGAAGATCGGTCACACCGGGACTCTCGACCCGGACGCCACCGGTCTTCTCGTCATTCTTGCCGGCCGCGCGGCGAAAGCCGCGGAATACGTGACCGCGGATGAAAAGACTTACCGCTGTACTTTCATCCTCGGCATAACGACCGACACACAGGACGTGACAGGCACCGTCACGGCGCGATGCGAAAAGATACCGGGAGAAGAAGATGTGTTGTACGCCGTCTCGTCGTTTACAGGGGAGTACGCGCAGATCCCGCCGATGTATTCGGCGCTGAAGCGCGGCGGGCGCAAGCTCGTAGACCTTGCGCGCCGCGGCGTGGAAATAGAGCGCGAGCCGCGTACGGTCTGTATCCGCTCAGTCGCCGCTGAAAAGATCGGCGATGCCGAGTATTCGATGACGGTGACCTGTTCAAAAGGCACGTACGTGCGCACGCTCTGCGACGATATCGGGAAAAAGCTCGGCTGCGGCGCCGCGATGTCTTCGCTTTGCCGTCTGCGCTCGGGCGGATATTCGCTTGACGACGCGCTGACGCTGAAACAGTGCGAGGAGCTTACGTACGAGGAGTTGTGCGCGCGGCTGATCCCGACGGAATCGCTGTTTTACGATCTGCCCGTGCTGCGCCTGCCGGATTTTTACCTGCGGCTTTGCAAAAACGGCTGTGAGATATATCAGAAAAAGATCGGCACCGGCTTCGGTGTCGGAGAGCGCGTCCGTCTGTACGACGAACAGGGCTTTTTCGCACTCGGAGAAGTCGGAGAATACGACAGCGGAGATGCCGTGAAAAGCATAAAGGTCTTCAGATTATGAACGTTATAAAATCGCTGTTCCGCACGATCGGAGAATACAAAGCTCTGCTGTCGACGCGGCAGGAAATGATAAAATATGAAAAAGCGCGTCCTCTTCTTGCAACGGGTCTTTCCGACGGCGGCAGATACGCGCTTTACGCCTGTTTGTGCGAGGACGCGGGAAAGCCGTCCGGCAAACCGGCGCTTATAATCTCCGGCGACGAGAAAGAGGCTATGAAGATATACGCCGCGCTGTCCGAGCTCGGTCTGCGCTGCGCGTCTTATCCCGAACGCGATTTCTCATTCCGCAACATCGCCGGATCGCACGAATACGAGCAGGAACGAATCGGCGTGCTCGCGTCGGTGCTTGAAAACTCTGTAGACTGCGTCATCGCCACGCCGTCCGCCGCGCTGCAGTACACGATACCGCCGAAGCGGCTTTCCGCGCTTAAGCGCAGATACGGGATCGACGATACTCTCGATACGGAGGAATTCTCCTCCCTGCTCACCGACTGCGGCTATACCCGCGTCACGTCGGTCGACGGTCCCGGTCAGTTCTGCATCCGCGGCGGCATTATCGACGTGTTCACGCCCGGCTCGCCGGAGCCGTTCCGCGCGGAGCTTTACGGCGACGTGATCGACAGCCTCGGCGTGTTCGATGTTATCAGCCAGCGCCGCACGGAGAACGTCCCGTTCTTTTCAGTGTACCCGGTGCGCGAGGTGCTCGCCGTAAAAGAGGCTCGCGACGCCGTCCGCTCGGCTGTCCGCGCACAGCTTAAGAAAACAGACCGCGAAGAGACGGTGAAGCTGCTCAAAGGCGAACTCGAGTCGCTCGACTCTGTCGCCGTGCCGGATTTTTCAGACAAATACGTTTCGCTCATATACCCCGAGAAGAGTACGCTTCTCGATTATTTCGACGGCGCGCTGACGATCTGTGACTCGCCGAACGACGTCGCAGACAGGATAAAAGGCTCGGCGAAGGCCGACGAGCTGTCCGCGTCGCTCATGATAGAGAACGGCGAGATCGCCGGAAAATACGCCGACTACCGCGCGCCGGAAGCCGCGTTTTACGCGTTCACGGACGGGCAGGCGAGCGTTTTCGCGGATAATTTCACCTCCGCCGGACGCAGATACGGCGGCGTTTTCCAGTTCCGAACGTCGTCGCCGCTTTCGTATAACGACAGCTTCGATCTGCTTCACGACGATCTTCTCCGCTTCACCGACGGCAAATGGGCGGTCGTGCTGTTGTGCGAGAACGAAGCCGTCGCGCGCTCATATTCCGACACGCTTTACGAACTCGGCATGATCGCGCCGTACGTCCCCGCGGACAGGGCGCCGGACGTCAGATCGCTTTACGGAAAGGTCCATATCGTTTATCCCGGCGGCGCCGCGGGCTTCGTGTCCGAGCAGTCGCGCTTCGCCGTGATATCGCTCTGCCGCGACCGCAGTCTGTACGGGCGCGCGATGGTCAAAAAGCGCACGGCTAGAAAGAAGCAGATCTCGGCAAAGGAGCGGATACTCTCGTACGCCGATCTGCAGCCGGGCGACTACGTCGTTCACGACACGTACGGCATAGGCATTTTCACCGGGATAAAGACGCTCGACGGCTACGACGGCTGCCGGCGCGATTTCCTTCATATAAAATACGCCGAAAACGGCGTTCTGTACGTCCCGTGCGACAGGCTCGATTCGCTGTCAAAGTTCATCGGCGCCGGCGCGGAGGAAGGCACGGTCAAGCTGAACCGAATGGGCTCCGCCGACTGGGCGAAGACGAAAGCGAGAGCGAAAGCCGCGGCAAAGGAGATGGCGGCGGAGCTGATAGCGCTTTACGCTCGCCGTCTGCGGCTGCCGGGCATCGCGTTCAGCGAGGATGACGATCTGCAGGCGCAGTTTGAAGCCGCGTTCGAATACGAGGAGACGGAAGGGCAGATCACCGCTTCATCGGAGATAAAGCACGACATGATGGCGCCGCATCCGATGGACAGACTTTTGTGCGGCGACGTCGGCTTCGGGAAGACCGAGGTCGCGCTGCGCGCCGCGTTCAAGGCGGCGGCCGACGGATATCAGGTCGCGGTCCTCGTGCCGACGACGATCCTCGCGCTGCAGCACTTCCAGACGATAACATCGCGCATGCGCGGATTCGCCGTGTCGGTCGACATGCTCTCGCGCTTCCGCACGGGCAAGCAGCAGGCAGAGACGCTGCGCAGGCTGAAACGCGGCGATATAGACATAATCGTCGGAACGCACCGGCTGCTGTCCGACGACGTGGAATTCAAAAAGCTCGGGCTTATAATAGTCGACGAGGAGCAGCGCTTCGGCGTCGCTCACAAGGAAAAACTGAAAAAGCTTTCGGGCAATTCCGACGTGCTGACGCTGACGGCGACGCCGATACCGAGAACACTCAACATGGCGGTCTCGGGAATACGCGATATGAGCATACTCGACGAGGCGCCGGTAGACCGCCTGCCTCCGCAGACTTACGTGCTTGAATACGACGAGGCGATAATTTCCGAGGCGATAAAAAAAGAACTCCGCCGCGGCGGTCAGGTGTTTTATCTGTACAACAACACCGAGACGATAGAAAACTGCGCCGCGCGCGTGCGCCGGATGTGTCCCGACGCGTCGGTCGTCGCCGCGCACGGGAAGATGGATAAGGAAGAGCTGTCCGACATCTGGCGCGACGTGCTCGACGGCGTCATCGACGTGCTCGTCTGCACGACGATAATCGAGACCGGCGTCGACGTGCCGAACGCCAACACGCTGATAATCGAGGATTCGGACAGGCTCGGGTTGTCTCAGCTGCATCAGATCAGAGGCAGGATCGGCAGGAGCAACCGCCGGTCATACGCGTATTTCACGTATAAACCGTATAAAGCGCTGTCCGAGATCGCTGAAAAGCGGCTCGAGGCGGTGAGAGAATATACGGAATTCGGTTCCGGATTCAAGATCGCGCTTCGCGACCTTGAGATACGCGGCGCCGGCGACATACTCGGCGCGGAACAGCACGGACATATCGACACCGTCGGTTACGATATGTATATAAAACTGCTGAACGAAGCCGTGCTTGAGGAAAAAGGGCAGACGGTCGCGCCTCCGAAGGAATGCACGGTCAACGTGCAGTTCTCCGCGTATATTCCGAAAAGCTATATCGCAAGCGACAGCCTGCGGATAGAGATGTATAAGAAGATCTCGCATATAACGTCGCCAGAGGATCTTGACGACGTGGCGGACGAGCTGATGGACCGTTTCGGAGAGTTTCCCGTGCTCGTCGACAATCTGATACACATTTCCCTGCTCCGCGCGCTCGGCGTCAGCCTCGGCGTCGAGAGGATAGATCAGCGCGACGGAAAGATCGTGCTGACGCCGTATGCGTTTGACGCAGAAAAGTGGGTGATCGTCACCTCCGGTTCCGGCGGACGGCTGATGATCTCTCCCGGCAAAACGCCGACGCTCACGTTCCGAATGAAACAAAAGGAAAACGCACTGCACGTGCTGTGCAGAATACTTTCGTATAAGGAATGATCAAGGCGCCGCATCAAGAAAAATAAAAAAGCCGCGAAAGCGGCTTTTTTCAGTTCAGCAGAGTGTCGGCGAAGCATGCGGCGATCAAGCGCGAACCGTATTCGGACGGATGACTTCCGTCCGGGTCGAAAACGGGCTCGCCGCGCCTGTACGCCTCATGGAAACGCTCGCCCGCCGGCACGAAGATAGCGTTGTGCTCAGCCGCGCCTTTTTCATACGATTCTCTGAGCTTCTTCTGCATAAGATCGTGATCCCAGCCGAGCTCCGTGAGCTCATCCGAGAAATCCGCGCGTCCCCACGTCTCGTAAAGCACCGGCTTCGCGCCGTTTTCACGGACAAATACCATCAGCTGACGGAGCGATCCGAGGAAAAGCTCCGGATCCGATGCCGGCCTCACGCTCTGCTCCTGCATGACGACGTAATCGTAGTGCTTCTCGCGCAGAAGCTCTTTTGCCCGGCGCCCGAATTCGTTGTCGTCCGACACGAACTGCTCAAGCGTGTAACCGCCCGCCGTAACGCTGTCGACCTCGCACTCCGCGCCCCTCGCCCTGCATACCGCCTCAAATAACTTCGGCATATCGTAAAAATACGTGTAACTGTTTCCGATAAATAAAACTTTCATATCATCGCCTCCATTGCCTCACCATTATACTCCATCCCGCCCGGTTTGTCAATAAGAAAAACGGC
>JAGDCE010000262.1 GCA_017958705.1 Clostridia bacterium | reverse complement strand
GCAGAGCTGTAATCAAACTGTTTGAGCCGCAGCTCTTTTCGCTTCGGCAGTTCTTTTTTATCGTCCACGATCTCAGTTCACGCTGAAAAGCAGTTTTTCGTACGTCGGGAACGGCCAGAATCCCTCTGCGGTTAGCGTTTCCGCCTCGTCCGCGGCGGCGCGCAGCTAGTTCATGACCGGGATGAGCCCGTCTCTTATCGCATAACTGTGTGTTTTTACGTCCGCTATGTCTTTTATACGGCTCGCGGTGCTCTCGAGCTCGTCCGTCTTCACCATCATCACCGTGAGCAGCTCGGACAGGCGCTTCGCGTTCGCCTTTTCATAACCGCATTCGTAATCGCAGGAGGATTTGATCTCCGATCTTCTCGCGAGCTCCGCCGCGTAAGACGAGACCGCCGGCATGATCTGTCTGCGGCTCATGTCGATCATCGTCGCCGCCTCGATCGCGACCGTCTTGCAGTAGTTGTCGAGCATTATATCGCATCTCGAACGCAGCTCCGCCATCGAGTAAATGCCGGTGCGCACGAGCATGTCCGCGTTCTTTTTATCGAGAAGGCGCGGCATGCAGTCGGGCGTCGTCGGCAGATTCGACAGACCTCTCTTCTCCGCCTCGGCGACCCACGCGTCGTCGTAACCGTTGCCGAGGAACAGGATGCGTTTGTGTTCCTTCACGGTCGTTTTTATAAGCGTATGGAGTTCGCCGTCAAAATCCGCGCAGTTCTCGAGCCTGTCCGCGAAATCGCGCAGGACGTCGGAGACGGCGGCGTTGAGCATTATGTTAGCGCAGGCGATGCTGTTGCTGCTGCCTATCATACGGAATTCGAACTTATTGCCGGTGAACGCGAACGGCGACGTTCTGTTGCGGTCCGTCGTGTCGCGGAAGAACTTCGGCAGCGCCGAGACGCCGAAAAGCATCTCCTTGCGCTGCGTGCCGTTATACGGCGCGTCGTTCTCTATCGCCTGCAAAACCGCCGTGAGCTCGTCCCCCAGGAACATTGAGACGATCGCGGGCGGCGCTTCATTTGCGCCGAGGCGGTGGTCGTTGCCCGCCGTCGCGGCGGATATGCGCAAAAGATCCTGATATTCGTCGACCGCGCGTATCACGGCGCACAAAAACAGCAGAAACTGCGCGTTCTCGTACGGCGTGTCGCCGGGCGTGAGAAGCTTTACGCCGTTGTCCGTGGCGATGGACCAGTTGTTGTGTTTGCCCGAGCCGTTGACGCCGGCGAAGGGCTTTTCGTGCAGCAGACAGACGAGACCGTGGCGCGCCGCGATCTTCTGCATCATCTCCATCGTGAGCTGATTGTGGTCCGTCGCTATGTTGGTAGTAGTATAGACCGGCGCCAGCTCGTGCTGACCGGGCGCGACCTCGTTATGCTCCGTTTTCGCGAAGATGCCGAGCTTCCACAACTCGCGGTCGAGGTCCTCCATGAACTCCGCGACGCGCGGTTTTATCGCGCCGAAATAATGGTCGTCGAGCTCCTGCCCTTTCGGCGGTCTGGCGCCGAAAAGCGTCCTTCCGGTGAAGACCAGGTCCTTGCGCTGATCGTACATCTTTTTGTCGATCAGGAAATACTCCTGCTCGGGCCCGACGTACGTATGAACGTATTTCGCCTCGGTGTTGCCGAACAGTCTGACTATGCGCAGCGCCTGGCGGCTGAGCGCCTCCATAGAGCGCAGAAGCGGCGTTTTCTTGTCGAGCGCCTCACCGCCGTACGATCCGAACGCCGTAGGGATGCAGAGCGTTTTATCCTTTATGAAAGCGTACGAGGTCGGGTCCCACGCCGTATAGCCGCGCGCCTCGAAAGTCGCGCGCAGACCGCCCGACGGGAACGACGAAGCGTCCGGCTCGCCTTTTATCAGCTCTTTGCCGGAGAACTCCAGTATCGCTCCTCCGTCGCGGGACGGCATGATGAACCCGTCGTGTTTTTCCGCCGTGATGCCCGTGAGCGGCTGGAACCAGTGCGTGAAATGAGTCGCGCCCTTTTCGGTCGCCCAGATCTTCATCGCCTCGGCGACAGCCGACGCGACCGTCAGATCGAGCTGCGCGCCCTCGTCTATCGTTTTGCGCAGAGACGCGTAAACGTCCGGGGCAAGCATCTTTTTCATCACACGGTCGTCAAACACCATGCTGCCGAAATAATCGGTTATAAGCTCCATAATCAAACCTCTCCGCTTTCGTGGAATAGTTATATTCTATTATATCTCCCGGCGGCGCATTTGTCAAGCGGCAGAAGTACATAAATGCATACAAATCTTTTCCATAAACATCTGTTTTTTTTATTGTTTTTGAAAAAAACACATATATGTCCTTGAATCCGTAAAATTAGCGTTGTATGATATTATTTTGTAATAGTCATTCCTTACAGGGGGAAAAAATAATGTCGAACTGTGCCATAGTCGGGATAAACTGGGGAGACGAGGGCAAAGGCCGGATGGTCGACCTCATCACCGAAAACTACGATATCGTAGTGCGCTATCAGGGCGGCGGCAACGCCGGCCACACCGTAATAAACGAATTCGGTAAATTCGCACTGCATCTTCTGCCTTCCGGCATCTTCCGGCAGGGCGTTGTAAACGTGCTCGGAAACGGCGTCGCGCTCGATCCGGAAAATCTTCTGCATGAAATCGAGACGGTCATGAAAAAGGGCGTCAAGCTTGACGAGACGAATCTTAAAATAAGCGACCGCGCTTCTCTTCTGCTCCCGTGGCACAGAGACCTTGACGCGCTTGAGGAAGCCCGGCTTGCGGACAAAAAATACGGCTCCACGCGCCAGGGTATCGCGCCGTTCTACTCTGACAAATACCAGAAGAAGACCGTGCTCGCCGGCGAGCTGTTCTATCCGGAGAAGCTCGAAGAACATCTGCGCGAGCTGCTTGAATGGAAGAACCTGACGCTGACGCGCGTTTACGGCGCACAGCCTTACACGATGGATGATCTGATGCGCTGGGTCGACGATTACGCGAACAAGATAAAACCTTACGTGGCGGACACCGGAAAGCTTCTGCGTCAGGCTGAAGCCGAGGGTAAAAACGTGCTCTTCGAGGCTCAGCTCGGCGCGCTGCGCGACCTTGATTTCGGTATAGTTCCGTACACCACGTCGTCTAATACTACGGCGGCGTTCGCTCCGATCGGCTCCGGCTGCCCCGGCGCGAAGATAGACGAGGTAATCGGCGTCGTCAAGGCTTATTCGACCTGCGTCGGCGAAGGCCCGTTCACCTGCGAATGGTTCGGCGAAGAAGCGGCGAAGCTCCGCGAAGCGGGCGGCGAATACGGCGCCAAGACCGGCAGACCGCGCCGCGTCGGACCGATAGACATAGTCGCCACGCGCTACGGCGTTCAGGTGCAGGCGGCGACCTGCATCGCGCTGACAAAGCTCGACGTACTTTCATACATGGACAAAATACCCGTCTGCACGCATTATATTTCGGGCGGCGAACAGACCGACGAATTCCCGTTCCCCGCGGCGCTGCCCGAGGCGCTTCCGGTGACGGAATACCTCCCCGGCTGGCAGACCGATATATCCGGCTGCAGGAAATGGGAGGATCTGCCGGAGCAGGCGAGAAACTACGTCAAGTTCATAGAGGAGCGGATAGGCTGTCACATAGGTTACGTATCCGTCGGGCCCGAGCGCGACAGCATCATCGTCAGATGAAGCGCGTGTGAAGTCATGATCGGAACTTACGGAAAAGCCGTACCGGCCGCCGCCGTGGCAACGAGAAAAAGGACTTATAAATTTCAAAACGGGCTTTTCGGCGTAAACGCCGAGGTCACGCGAAAGGGATTTTTCGGCGGTCTGTCGGCGCAGATGCTCAACAACCGGAAATTCCTGTCCGGCGACCCGACGGGCCCGTACGGCTGGGAAAGCGATAACGCTCAATACCGCCGGGATAAAAACGACAGTCCCTGCGGCAGCAATTACGTACGGCTGACAAACGGACAAATCAGACAGACGTCCGACGTCATAGTCCTCGGATCCGGCAGGCGGTACGAGGCAAAAATCCTCGTCAGACCGTCGGGCGAGTGCGCGGTGACCTTCGGCGTCCCGGGCTTTGAAAAGACGTTCGTTATAAACGAAGACGGCGAAGATCACAAAGAGCTTTCGTTCGCTTTCACCGGCTGCGAAACTAAAAACGGCGCGTTTTTCGTTTCGGTGTCGGGCGAGGCTGACGTTTTCGCGGTCTCGCTTATGCCTGCAGATAATTTTTACGGGATGAGACGCGACGTCATAGAGGCGATAAAACGGATCGCCCCTGCGTCGATACGTTTCCCGGGCGGCTGCTGCGCCGATCATTTCGACTGGAAGGAATGTCTGAAACCCGCGGATCTGCGGACGCCGTTTGACGGATCGGTAAAGGATTTCATGCTGCGCGACACCTATCATCAGGACTGCGCGGATATAAGTCTCAACGAATTCATAATGCTGTGCCGCGAGGTCGGCGCCGAGCCGGAATTCACTGTGAGCATAATCCTCTCCGACGGCGAGGACGCGCGCCGTCTCGTCGAATACTGCAACGGCGGCACGGACACGGAATACGGCGCAAAGCGCGCGGCCGCGGGCTTTGAGGAGCCGTTTCACGTCAAAAACTTTTACGTCGGCAACGAGGTATATTATTTCGGATATGAATATCAGAACGACGGTGTAAAAGCCGCAAATCGCACGAACGGGATCGTAAACGCGATGCGCGCGGCGGACGACGGCATAACCGTCTGTCTCGGCGTAGTTGCCGATACCGGTCTGCGCGGCTGGAGCCGCGATTTCGTGAACACGCTCGACTGCAAATACGATTCCGTTTCATATCACCGCTACTGCGGAAGCAAACCCGGCAGCGAAGCCGAGCAAAAGGCCGCCGAAGACGGCATACCGGGATCGTTTTACGGCGGCGTCGACGAAGGTCTCGCGTACGTACACGACGAGCTTTTCGCGGGCGCCGGGATGCCAGTCAACGTCGACGAATGGAATTTCAGCTGGGGATGCGACGCGAACAACGCGATGTTTCTGTCGAATGCCCTCGAATTTCATTTCTTCGCCCGGTCATATGAAAAATACGGAGTGACCGACGCGCGCTTTTTCATGCCGGTAAACGAAGGCATGATAACCGTTAACGGCGCCGGCTGCAGGATCGAATGCGCGGGAGAGGCGTTCCGCCTGCTTCACGGACACGCGGACGGCGCCGTCGTGGAATGCGCGGCGGACGATCCCGATCTCGACGTGCTGTGCACGGACCACGGCGATCATCTGTTCATGTCCGTCGTCAACAGAGGCGGCGGCGAGTGGCAGATCGCCGTCGACGGATACGCGGCCGGACCGTGCGCGCAGATAGTTCTTGATAAATACTCGTTTACAAACAACGGCTTTGAGATAAAGCATTACGACAGGCCCGTCGTCACAGGCCACGGGATGACGTTTTTGTGTCTGACGGCCGTTTCCGAATAAGATAAACAGGAGGATCTTATGAGCAGAGACAAATACGAATCGCCGTTATCGTCGCGTTACGCTTCGGAATACATGCTCGGGCTCTTTTCCGCCGACACGCGTTATCAGACGTGGAGGCGGCTCTGGGTCGCCCTCGCACGCGCCGAGCACGAGCTCGGTCTGCCGGTGAGCGCGGAACAGATAGCGGAGCTTGAAGCGCACGTAACGGACATCGACTACGACTTCGTCGCGGAGGACGAGAAAAGGGTCCGCCACGACGTCATGGCTCACGTGCACGCGTACGGAAAGGCGGCGCCGTCGGCGGCGGGGATAATCCACCTCGGCGCGACGAGCTGCTACGTCACCGACAACGCTGATATGATAATCTACCGCGACGCGCTCGCATACATACGCGCCGAGCTGCTCTGCGTCATAAAGAATCTGGCCGCGTTCGCGCTCAAATACAAGGATCTGCCGACGCTCGGCTATACGCATTATCAGCCGGCGCAGCTCGTGACCGTCGGCAAACGCGCGTCTCTGTGGCTGCAGGATCTCGTATCGGACCTGGAAGAGCTCGATTTCACCGCCGGCAGACTGAAACTGCTCGGCTGCCGCGGAACTACGGGTACCGAGGCGAGCTTCATGGATCTTTTCGGCGGCGACGGCGAAAAGATCGACC
The DNA here is from genome assembly GCA_017958705.1 of Clostridia bacterium. GTDB lineage: Bacteria > Bacillota > Clostridia > Oscillospirales > CAG-272 > UBA1248. The sequence continues at coordinate 2,975 of JAGDCE010000262.1, read as the reverse complement.
GCATGAACGAAATGATCTGTGAGCAGTTCGGCTTTGATTCCTGCTTTGACGTCTGCGGTCAGACTTACACGAGAAAGACGGATTCGGCGATCCTGAACGCCTTGTCTGCGATAGCGCAGAGCGCTTACAAATTCGGCTGCGATATGCGTCTGCTCCAGCACGACAGGCAGGTCGAGGAGCCGTTCGAGAGCACGCAGATCGGCTCGTCCGCGATGGCGTACAAGCGCAACCCGATGAGATGCGAGCGCATCTGTTCTCTTTCCCGCTATCTGATGGCTGACGGAGCGAACGCGTATATGACAGCGTCGTCCCAGTGGCTCGAGCGCACGCTCGACGATTCGGCCAACCGCCGCATCTCGATGCCCGAAGGATTCTTGTGCGCCGACTCTATACTGCGGCTGATGATGAACGTCACGTCCGGCATGGTCGTAAACGAGAAGATAATCGGACGTACGGTCCGCGAATATCTGCCGTTCATTGCGACGGAAAATCTGCTGATGGAAGCCGTCAAGCGCGGCGGCGACAGGCAGAAGCTTCACGAGGTCATAAGACAGGCTTCCATGGAGGCGACGGCGAAGATGAAAAACGGCGAGGGCTGCGATCTGATCTCCTCGCTTTCAAAGCATCCCGAATTCGGCATGACCGAGGACGAGATGAACTCGGTGCTCGACCCGTCGCTTTACACCGGCAGATGCGGCGAGCAGGTCGAAAGATACGTAAAGAAACTCGCGCCGGTCATCGCGCAGGCTAAAGATATGGATTCGGAGATATCGGTATAATGGAAAAGATACTCGTTCTCGATTTCGGCGGCCAGTACGATCTGCTTATAGCGCGCCGCGTGCGCGAACAGGGCGTTTTCGCCGAGATATACCCCTATAACAAAATAAGCCTCGCCGAAATAAAGGAACGGGGCTACAAAGGCGTTATCTTCACCGGCGGACCGAACAGCGTTTACGACGAGACGTCGCCGCATTACGACAAAGGCATACTCGACGCCGGGATCCCCGTGCTCGGTATCTGCTACGGCCATCAGCTGATCGCGTATATGGCGGGCGGACAGATATGCTCCGCCGGAAACATAAGCGAATACGGCAAGACCGTAGTTTACACGGGAGGCGGCAAACTGTTTGACAAAGTGCCGTCGCAGAGCGTCTGCTGGATGAGCCACACGGATTACGTAAAAGCCGTGCCGGACGGTTTTGACGTCACCGCGCACACGGACAACTGCCCCTGCGCCGCAATGGTGGACGTGTCCCGCCGGATATACGGCGTGCAGTTCCACCCCGAGGTGACGCACACCGAATACGGAAAAACGATGCTTCACAACTTTCTGTTCAGTATATGCGGCTGCGCCGGAGACTGGCGGACGGATGATTTCATTGAAAGATCGATCGTAAAATACAGAAGCGAGCTTCAGGGCAAGCGCGTTTTGTGCGCGCTGTCCGGCGGTGTGGACTCCTCCGTCGCCGCCGTTCTGATGCACCGCGCCATAGGGGACGCGCTGACGTGTGTTTTTGTGGATCACGGGCTGCTGCGCAAAAACGAGGGCGACGACGTCGAGCGCGTTTTCCGCGATAAATTCAACATGAAGCTGATCCGCGTCAACGCCGAAGACAGGTTCCTGTCGGCGCTTTCCGGCGTGAAAGAGCCTGAGAAAAAAAGAAAGATAATAGGCGAGCAGTTCATCCGCGTGTTCGAGGAGCAGAGCCGCGTGCTCGGCAAGATGGACGTGCTCGTACAGGGCACGATCTACCCGGACGTCGTGGAGAGCGGAAAAGGCGACGCATCGACGATAAAGAGCCACCACAACGTCGGCGGTCTGCCGTCGGTGATGGACTTTGAGGGCATCGTGGAGCCTCTGCGCGAGCTTTTCAAGGACGAGGTGAGAGCCGTCGGTCTGAAGCTCGGCATACCCGAGGCGCTCGTAATGCGCCAGCCATTCCCGGGACCCGGGCTTGCCGTGCGCATTATAGGCGATATAACGAAAGAAAAAGCCGACACCCTGCGCGAAGCGGACGCGATATTCAGAGAAGAGCTTGAAAAAGCCGGCGACAGACCGAGCCAGTATTTCGCCGTCCTCACCGACACGCAGAGCGTCGGCGTTATGGGCGACGCGCGTACGTACGGCTATACCGTTGCGCTGCGCGCCGTGACGACGGACGATTTCATGACGGCCGACTGGACGCGCATACCTTACGAGGTCATAGACTCCGCGTCCCGCAGGATAACGAACGAGGTGAGAACGATAAACCGCGTAGTCTACGACGTAACGTCAAAACCGCCGGCTACGGTGGAATGGGAATGATTTTATCAGTTATGATCGCCTTCGGCGAGTTATGAGTTATGATGCACTTCGCGCAATTATGAGCCGCTTCGCGGTGTTTTCCGCATATAATAAAACGTACGGAGGAACAATATGAAACATTCAAGGATCGCCGCGGCGCTTTGCCTTCTGCTCGCGGTAGTAACCGCGGCGGGCTGCGCTTCGGGCGGTGCCGACACGACCGCGGCGCAGATCACGGAGACGACGGAGACGGCTGAGGCTGCGACGACCGCGGAAGAGGTCACGGAGTCCGAAAGCGTCACAACCGAGGAAACGCCGGAGGATCCGGGCGAGCTCGTCATCTGGCAGCCCGGCGAAAAGCGCTGCGCTTTTTCCGTGGTATACGATAAGAAATCGGACGATACGGTCACCGCGGCGGCGGATATGCTCGCGGCGATGATAAGAAACTACACGGGAGCCGACGTGAAGACAGCCAACTCCGCGACGTCGGGGAAAAGGGAGATAGTCTTTTCTTCAAAAAGGCGCTCCGAGACCGCCGCCATGCTCGAAGCTCTCAAAGAGGGCGAGTACGCGGTGCGCGTTCTCCCGGGTGAAGACGACGGCGAAGGCAGGCTACTTATAGCGACTACGACTTACTGCTCCGCCTACACCTGCGCGGAGTATCTTCTCGAAAGCTTTTACACGGAAGAAG
>JAGDCE010000261.1 GCA_017958705.1 Clostridia bacterium | reverse complement strand
TACGCCGAACAGCAGTGGATCTCCGACCCGAAGACCGCCAACGTCGAGTCTCTGACTCCGAAGACCGTGTTCTACCCCGTATGGCAGGAAGAGGCCGATGAAAACGGCTTCAGCTGGGCTTCCAACCCCGTCGTCATCGGCGGCGCAGGCCTTTACACTCTCGTTATAGCTCAGTACACGAACGCTTCCGCGGCGGGTCAGCCCGGCTACGGCGTAGGTCTTGTCCTTAAGGAAGCAAGAGAAGGACTCCCGTACACCGAAGTGCCGAAAGATCATACCTACGGCATCGTCGGCAGTTTCGCCTCCAGTGACTGGGGCAACGCGGGTCCCGATGTCCAGATGACCGCATCCGGCGATAACACCTGGGTCGGCGAAGTCGAGCTCAAAGCGAACGAAGAATTCAAAGTCAGAGTCGACGGCGACTGGGCTGTCAGCTACGGCCCCGCCGAAGGCGGCAACTTCAAGGCTGAAGCGGACGGCACGTACGTCGTAACGCTCACTCTCGCCGCGGACGGAGCCGGCACCGTAACTTTCGCACTTAAATAAGAATCTCTTATATCGGCAAGGGGGCTTTATGTAAAAAAGCCTCCTTGCTTTACTAAAAGCAGGGGGGACGTCCATATGAAACTGAAAAAAACGGTCTGCGCGGTCCTTTGCGCGGCGATGCTTCTGACTTTGTTTTCGTGCAAAGCAAAGCTGCCCGTATTCGAGGATTTTCAGGACGGATATACGGACGCTCTTCCGGAGCGCGCGGAAGACGGGCTGACGCTGCACTGCTTCAACTGGACTTACGCGCAGATAACGTCGAATCTGCAGAGCATAAAAAACGCGGGCTTCAAAAACGTTCTGACAATGCCGGTCCAGCAGCCGAAGAGCGGCGGCGCGGCATGGTGGGCGTTCTATCAGCCGCTCAGCATGTCTATCGGCGACAGCTCGTGTCTCGGGACGAAACAGGAGCTGAAAGAGCTTTGCGACAAGGCGGAGGAGCTCGGCATCTGCATCCTGGCCGACATAGTGGCGAACCACCTGGCGACGACGGACGACGAGGGGAAAGAGCCGGACGGCACGCCGACGGTATCGCCCCAGGTAGAAGCGTACGAGCCGGTGCTATACAACAACAGAAACAGCGACACCGACGGCAACGGCATCACGTTCCACCACAATAAAAACGCGTCGGGATCGGGATCCGACACGCAGTATTACGCGTACGGCAACCTGCCCGACCTGAACACCTCGAACAAATACGTACAGCAAAGGGTACTGAGCCTTTTGAAGGAATGCGTCGACGTCGGCATAGACGGCTTCCGGTTCGACGCCGCGAAGCACATAGAGACGTCGAAAGACCCCGATTACCCCAGCGATTTCTGGGAAAACACGCTTTCCGAAGCGCAAAAATACTATAAAGAGAAAACCGGAAAAGATCTTTACGTTTACGGGGAGATATTAAACGCTCCCACGGCAAGAGATCTTTCATTCTATACAGGATACATGAGGATCACGGACGACGGCTTCGGCGATCAGCTGAACGGCGCGCTCGTCCAGAAAGACCCGGAATACGTGCTCAACGCGACGTTTAAATCGTCCGATCCCGGCGATCTCATCGCATGGGTCGAGAGCCACGACGAATACGTTACGAGCAAGACTCACTTCACCGACGGCAGAGTGGCGAAGCTGTGGTCGCTTATCGCCGTGAAGAAAGGCCTCGGCGGACTGTATCTCGCAAGGCCCACGGACGAGTTTACCGTCGGTCAGATAGGCTCCTACGCTTTCGAGAGCGAGAGCGTCGCCGTGAGCAACCGTTTCCACAACAGATTTTACGACGCCGAGACTTACGAATCGGCAGACGGCAGCTGCTACGTCAACGAAAAGATAAAGGAAGGCGATCAGGGAGCTCTGCTGCTCCTGCTCGGCACGGTCGACACCGAAAAGACCGTGACCGTCGCCGTCCCGCATCTTGAAGACGGAAATTACTACGACTCTCTGACCGGGAACAAAGCCGTCGTATCGGATCACAAGGCGTATTTACAGTTCGGCGCGAACGGTCTGGCGATCCTCACCCGGTCGAAAGACCTTCATCCTCAGCTTGAAATATCCGACCGCGACTGTTCTTTCGCCGGCGACAAGACCGTCACCGTCAGCGTGAAAAACGCGACGGAGGCGTATTACGGATTCGGCGACGGGGACGTGACCGCACCGGTCGGCGATAAGGCGGTCATATCGCTGAAAGACCACGTTACCGACGGCGTATGCGTCCTGCGCCTGCATCTGAAAAACGGAAACAACGTTTACGACCGTACGTTCACTTATAAGCAGGTTGAGCTGACCGGCGATAAATTCAACGTGATAAACCTTGACGGCAAATATCTTGACGGAAGCTATGAGCTTTATATATGGAGCTGGTCGCCGGGGCGCTGGAGCAAGGACTACACGATCGAGGACGGCGTGATGCTCGTCGATACGACCGGCATGACGGGCTTTCTGATCGGCGTGTTCGAGCCGGGATACGTTATAAAAGACGTGAACAACTGGGATTCGAACGTTTTGAAACAAAGCACCGATATCAAGGGTGAAACTCTGAAAGAGGGCTTCGTCGATATGTCGGGATTTTAATAAGGAAAAAGAAAATGAAAACTAAAAAAACGACAAGTGTTTTACTGTGCTGCCTGCTCGTCCTTACGGCTCTGCTCGGCGGATGCAAAGGCTCGGACGAAGGACCGGACGACGTACCGATAAAGCTTATACCCGCGGGCGACGTGATAAGCAAATACACAAAGGACGACACGGATTACGCTTCTCTGCCCGCCGAGGCGACAAAGATAAACAGGCTCCATTACAGAAGAAACGACGACACGAACAACGACAGATCATGCTATCAGGCGTGGAACGTCTGGGCGTGGGATATGACGAACGGCGGCAACGGCGCCGCGTACGAGTTCACGGGCTACGACGATTACGGAGTATACGCCGACCTTGATCTAAAGATCATTGCCGAAGGGAAACCGATAGACAAGCTCGGTTTCATCGTGCGCACGGACACGTGGACGAAGGACCCGGACGGCGACCGTTCGATCGACGTGAAAGAGACTTCGCCCGGCGGCCTTCAGGAGGTATTCGTCAGGACCGCGGAGTCCACGGTGTTCGACAACCGCGACAACGCCTGCAAATCGATCGTCAGCTATGCGATGCTTAAGCAATCGAACGCGATAAACGTATATTTCAAGCCGTTGTCAAACGATTTCAAATCATATAAAGCCAGATTCTCAATGACTGTGAACGGCGAAGAATACACGAAATTCTCGATGGGAGAATACGACTCATCACTTAAAAAGACCGAGCTCATACTGTCGGACGATATCGACATTTCCGACGTTGTGACGGTCAGTTACCGTTTCGATCCCACCTGGATAAACGAAGTTGAGCTTATGTTTACTAACTACTACGACACGGAAGAATTCGATCAGAAATACGCCTACGAAGGCGACGATCTCGGCGCGACGTTCGATAACGAAGCAAACGTTTCAAAAACGACTTTCAAGGTCTGGGCGCCGACCAGCACGAAAATGGTGCTCAATCTCTATAACACGGGCGATTACACTGCGGAGAAGACTCCATACGCAACATACGATATGAGCAAGGGCGACAAGGGCGTGTTCTCGTACACCGTAAACGAAGACCTTGACGGCAAATACTATACTTACACCGTGACGAACAGCAAGGGCACGAACGAAGTCGTCGACCCGTACGCGAAAAGCGCGGGCATAAACGGCAGACGCGGCATGGTCGTCAACTTCACGAAGCTGAATTCGCAGTTTGACGGCTGGGCGGCGGATAAACGCCCGTTTGACGGAAACAACGTCGACGCCTCGATATACGAAATACACGTGCGCGATATGACGATAAGCCCGAGCAGCGGCGTGTCGGAGCAGAACAGAGGCAAGTTCTTGGGTCTTGCAGAGACGGGCACGACGTACACCGAAAACGGCGTGACGGTCTCAACGGGTCTCGACCATCTGAAAGAGCTCGGCATAACTCACGTACAGATACAGCCGTTCTACGATTTCGTATCTGTCGACGAGATGAAGACGACGACAGAGATGTCTGAGGACAATTACAACTGGGGCTACGATCCGTTGAACTACAACGTGCTCGAGGGCAGCTACTCCACCGATCCTTACGACGGATATAACAGGATAAAAGAATTCAAGACGATGGTGATGGCGATGCACGGCGCCGGCATTTCGATAAACATGGACGTCGTTTACAACCACACCGGCCCGTCGGAGAATTCCAACTTCAATCTGCTCGTGCCGTATTACTATTACCGCACCAAAGCGAACGGAACGTTCTACAACGGCTCCGGCTGCGGCAACGAGCTCGCGTCAGAGCGATACATGGTCAATAAGCTCTTCAGAGATTCATGCAGGTTCTGGGTCGAAGAATATCACCTCTCCGGCTTCAGATTCGACCTCATGGGGCTTATCGACAATCAGACGATGATAGATATCTATAAAGACTGCTCCGCGATCTATCCGAGCGTGATGATCTACGGCGAGCCGTGGGCGGGCGGATCTACGGAGCTCCGGTCCGGGACGAGTGAAAACAAGCTCAAAGAGCAGATGACCGTTCAGGAATCGCTCGCTCAGGATTATTTCTCCGGCTCCGGCGTTCTCGTCGGCGCGTTCAACGACGTTATCAGGAACGCGATCCGCGGCGAGAACAACCCGGGCAGAGGTTACGTCCAGGGCGATACGACGAACGCTTCGATCATCGCCATGTGCCTTGAAGGCAGATTTTCGAAGGGAACGATAAAAACGGAAGCGATAGATCCGGATCTTGTCATCAACTACGCCTCCTGCCACGACAACTATACGTTATACGATCAGCTTGTCCAGACGATGAGCGAGGAAAAGCTCCCCGCGGCATACACGCAGGCGGATTCGATCGTGTTCCTCTCGGAGGGCGTGCCGTTCATCCAGGAGGGTGAGGACTTCATGAGAAGCAAATACAACGCCGCAAGCGGCAAATACGACGGCAACTCCTATATCTCCGGCGACTACGTCAACGCGATGGATTATTCTCTTAAAGTCAAGCATCTCGACACGTTCAACAAGATCAAAGAGCTTATCGGACTGAGAAAATCCGAAGCGGCGCTTCGTATGTCCTCAAGGGACGAGATAAAGGGAGGCGTCAACGACGTCGCGTTCGACGGCGGCAACGTCAGATTCACCGCCGGCGATCTTTGGGTGATCCATTCCGTGAACGGCGGAAAATTCGAGCTGGACGGAAAATACGAGATCGTATATTCAAACGTTCGCGGCGAATACGGAGAGGCAGCGGACGAGATAACGCTTCAGAACAACGAATCCGTCGTTTTGAAAAAGGCGGGCTGATATGTTTAAAAAAGGGCAGGTCAGTACGGAAGTCGACAAAGGGCCGTTCATATTCACGCTGTCCGCGCTTGCAGCCGGGCTGATCATGACGGTGCTTTTGTTCGTGCTCGGGCGCGGGAACGGGTTCGCGGTCTTTGCGGGCATCCTCTTCTCTGTCGTAACGGCGGCCGCGGCGGCGGTCCTGTTCGCACTTCTGACGGACCGGGCGTACATTGAAGACGGCGTGCTTTACATGTCTTATCTGTTCAAAAAAAAGTCGATAAAGATAGAAGATATCGGCAGGATAGAACTGAAAGACGACGTGTATCACGTATACGACAGAAAAAACGTGAAGGCCGGCACTATGAACGCAAAGCTGACCTCGATAGGCGACGTCATATTCGCGCTTGACAGAAAAGGCGTGGATTTTACATAAACACAATTTCAAAATATATTGTTTGGAGGACAATATGGCAAATCTTAAGCTTTCCCACATCTACAAGGTCTATGATAACGGTCACAAGGCTGTGAACGATTTTTCGATAGACATAGCTGACAGGGAATTCATCGTTTTTGTCGGACCGTCTGGATGCGGTAAATCAACGACGCTTCGGATGATAGCCGGACTTGAAACGATAACGGCGGGAGATCTGTTCATCGGTGACACTCTTGTCAACGATATGGAGCCGAAGGACCGCGATATTGCTATGGTGTTCCAGAGCTATGCTCTATACCCGCATATGACGGTGTATGAGAATATGGCTTTCGGTCTGCGCAACCGCAAAATGCCGGAGGCGGAGATCAAGGAGCGCGTCATGAAGGCGGCTAAGATGCTCGATATCGTTGATTACCTTGACCGCAAGCCGAAGCAGATGAGCGGCGGCCAGCGGCAGCGCGTAGCGCTCGGACGCGCGCTCGTGCGCGATCCTAAGGTGTTCTTGCTCGACGAGCCGCTGTCAAACCTTGACGCAAAGCTCCGCGCAACGATGAGAGCCGAGATAACGGCGCTCCACAAGAGCCTGAACACCACGTTTATCTACGTAACGCACGACCAGGTCGAGGCGATGACGATGGGCACGAGGATCGTCGTCATGAAGCTCGGCTACGTCCAGCAGATAGACACGCCGATGAACCTTTACAATTCCCCGTACAACAAATTCGTCGCGGGCTTTATCGGCACGCCGCAGATGAATTTCTTTGACGTGACGCTGAAAAGAAACGGCGACCGCGTGGCGGTCCTCTTCTCAAACGGCGACTCGACGGACGTCCCGTACGAG
>JAGDCE010000260.1 GCA_017958705.1 Clostridia bacterium | reverse complement strand
TTTCAAAATGCCCCAACTTATGTTGGGGGTAGGGCGGGGGTTCGGGGGTGGATTGGGGGGGGGGGGAACCCCCTGACGCGCCGAGGAACGAGGCGCACCGAACGTCGCGAAGCGACACCTTGATTCTGAATTCTGAATTCATAATTCCGAATTGATAAATGGAGATATAAAATGTCAAAACCGATAATAGCGATAATAGGACGTCCGAACGTCGGCAAAAGCACGCTTTTCAACAAGCTTGCGGGACAGCGCATAGCGATAGTTGACGACACGCCCGGCGTAACGCGCGACAGGATATACACCGAGGTCGAATGGAACGGCAGAACGCTGCTGATAACCGACACGGGCGGTATCGAACCTAAGACCGACAACGCGATACTGAAGCACATGCGCGCGCAGGCGGAAACGGCGATCGAGATGGCGGACGTCGTGATCTTCATGGTCGACTCCCGCGCGGGACTCACCGCCGACGACGTACAGATCGCGCGGATGCTCCAGAAAGCGAAAAAACCGGTCGTCGTGGCCGTTAACAAAATAGACTCCGTCGGCAATCTGCCGATGGAATACTACGAATTCTACGAGCTCGGGTTCCCGGACGATCCCGTGGCTCTCTCCTCCGTCTCCGGCACGGGCACGGGCGACCTGCTCGACGCGGTCCTTGAAAAATGCCCGGACGACGACGGTATCGAAGAAGAAGACGACAGCATCAAGGTCGCCGTGATAGGCAAGCCGAACGCCGGCAAATCCTCAATCGTCAACAAGATAATCGGGCAGAACAGGATGATCGTATCGGATATCCCGGGCACGACGCGCGACGCGGTGGACGCTTATATAGAAAACGAATACGGCAAATACACGTTCATCGACACGGCGGGCATCAGGCGCCAGTCGAAGATATCCGACAACATCGAGCGTTACAGCGTTCTGCGCGCGAAAGCCGCGGTCGACCGCGCCGACGTGTGTCTTATAATGATAGACGCGGCCGAGGGCATAACCGAGCAGGACGAGCGCATCGCCGGCATCGCCCACGAGGCGGGCAAGGCGTCGATAATAGTCGTAAACAAATGGGACAAGGTGGAAAAAGACAACACGACCGTAAAGGAATTCACCGACAAGATCAACACGGCGCTGTCCTATATGACGTACGCGCCGATCATATTCGTTTCCGCGCAGACCGGACAGCGCATCAACAAGCTGTTCGAGCATATAAACTACGTTTACGGTCAGGCGACGTTCCGCGCGACGACGGGCATGCTAAACGATCTGCTAAACGACGCGACGACGCGCGTTCAGCCGCCGTCCGACAAGGGAAGACGCCTGAAGATATACTACATGACGCAGACGGCGATACAGCCGACGACGTTCGTGATATTCTGCAACAACTCGACTCTGTTCCACTTCTCGTATCAAAGATACATAGAGAACCGTCTGCGTGAAACTTTCGGTTTCCGGGGCGTGCCGATCAAACTCATAATAAGGGAGCGCGGTGAGTGATATGAACAACGGAATTACCGGTTTTTCGATCAAAGATCTGCTCAGATACGGTCTGCTCGTGCTGACTCAGCGGCAGGGCACCGCTCTGCTCGTGATCAGTCTGATACTGCTCTGCATCGCCGGATATCTGATCGGCGGGATCAACACGTCGATCCTCTACTCCAAAGCCAGATACGGCAAGGACATCCGTGAGAGCGGCAGCGGCAACGCCGGGCTCACGAACATGCTGCGCACGTACGGCAAGGGCGCGGCGGCGGTGACTCTGCTCGGCGACATAGCGAAGACCGCCGTCTGCTGTCTCATCGGCGCGATAGTGCTCGGCAAGACGGGCGCGTTCTTCTGCGGTTACGCAGCGGTGATCGGTCACATCTGGCCGGTGTGGTTCAAATTTCACGGCGGCAAAGGCGTGCTGTCGCTCGCCACGGTGATACTCTGCTGCGAGCCGAAGGCGTTTCTGATCCTTATCACCGTTTTCTTCATAATCGTGGCGTTCTCAAAATACATCTCGCTCGGCTCCGTCGTCTGCGCGCTGCTTTTGCCGGTAGTATTATCGAGATTCATCGGCACGACTAATCTCGTGATCATCCCGACGGTGCTCGTTTGTCTGATCATAGTCTGGAAGCACCGCTCGAACATAAAACGTCTGCGCGAGGGCAACGAGAACAAGATACACCTCGGCAAAGACGGACAGTTCCTTTCGAACAAGATACTGATACCGGTGGCGATCCTGCTCGTCGCGGCGTCAGTTCTGTCGGTATTTCTGACGTTCCGCAAAACGTACGCCGTAAGCTACGGCAGCTACCGCATAAGCGAAGCGGAGCTGCGGATACTCTTCATAATGGAAAAGCAGGCGTATTTCGGTGACAAAGAGCAGAACGACGACGCGGACGAACAGATCATGAACACGCTCGTTGAAGAGGCGAAGCGCATGATCATACTGACCGCCCGCGCAAATGAAGACAAGCGTGCGATATCCGACAGCGGCAGAGCTCAGGCCGATTCTTATTTCGCCGGTCTCGCCTCCCTTCCCGGATATTCCGACGGCGACACGAGGGAGACTTACGTGCACCGGATCTTCGGTTCCGACGTCAGCCCGTCAAACGTCACCGCCGTGCTGCGCGCGGTGATATACGTGCAGGAATACGAGCAGAGCGTAACATCCGAACAGGCGCAGCGGCTTGTGGCTGAAAGCGTCGACAACGTCAAGGTCGCGGACAAAGTGATCTCATCGATAGTCGGGAAGTACTGATATGGCTCACATCATACTCGTTACATCGTTCAAAGGCGGCGTGGGTAAATCCACGGTTTCCGCCAATCTGGCACTGAAGCTCGCCCGGCTCGGGCAGAAGGTGCTTCTGTGCGATCTCGATTTCGATCTCGGCACGCTCGACCTGATCACCGGATGTGAAGACAGGATGCTTTTCGACGTCTGCGACGCCGTTTACGGCAGACGCGACGTTGAGGACTGCGCCGTGACCTTCCCGTCGGTGCCCGGACTTTATCTGCTCGGCGCGCCGTTCCGCTGTACCGACGAGATAGTACCCGAGGACTTTGCGGAAAAACTCTCCGCGATCTGCGAGCCGTACGATTACGCCGTGCTCGACACTCCCGGAGCGGATTCGGTAACGGTCGCCGTAGGCGCCCGCTGCGCGGACAGCGCGATCGTCGTAGCGACGCACAATCCGACGTCGCTGCGCGGCGCGGAAAAGACGGCGCAGCGTCTCCGCGACGTCGATCTGCCGTGCCGTCTCGTTATCAACAATTTCGACGCCGTCTCCGTAAGCGAAGACAAGCGCACCGGCATGATCTCGATGATAGACGCGACGAAAACTCCCCTGCTCGGCGTGGTGCCGTACGACAGGACGCTTATGTTCGCGCAGGAAAAAGGTGTGCTCGCCGACGGCGATTCGTTTCCGTCGTCGAAAGCGTTCGAGAACATCGCCCAGCGGCTCATCGCGGAAAAGACGGGCGGAAGGCCCGTGCCCGTGCTCAGCGGCGTGATCGGCCGCAAACGAAAAAAAGTCTTGACAAAGTAGATCACATAGTGTAAAATCAAACCATATAAAATGAAAGGCGGAGGATGACATGGAAATAGCGCTTATTGCTCACGACAAGAAAAAAGAGCTTATGACTCAACTGTGCATAGCGTACTGCGGCATACTCAGCAAGCACAATCTCTGCGCCACAAGCATTACCGGAAAATATATATCCGACGCCACGGGACTGAAGATAGAGCGGCTGCTCTCAGGCTCTCACGGCGGCGAGGAACAGATCCTCTCGCGCATAGCGTACGACGAGATAGACGTTCTGCTTTATTTCAGAGACACGTCGGACGGACTCTCCCTCTCCGGAGAGGAAGCGGATCTTATCCGCATGTGCGATATACACAACGTCCCGCTGGCGACTAACATCGCCACGGCGGAGATACTGATACGCGCGCTCGACAACGGCGACCTCGACTGGCGCGAGATCGTCAACCCGCGCTCCGCGTACAACCAGAACCGCAAAAAGGTGCCGTTCAAATGAAAAAGAACGCGATCTACGCGCTGATAGCCGCCGTGATCGTCGTTTTCGGCGCGCTCACGGCTGTATATCAGATCAGACATCCCGGCAGGATGATTCCGGTATCAAAATATACGGAACTCAAGGTGTCGTTTTTGGGCGGCACGAATTTCCATCTGCTCGCCGAAGAGCTGCAGATACCGGAAAACAAGCGCGGCTCGACCGTTTACGCGGCGATAATCGAATATCCGACGCCGCAGCTCGAAGCGGAAAAAGGCGTGACCGCCGGCTTCTATTTCTTCGATCTCAACGGCATATACGCGCGCGTTTACACCAACGCCGAGACGATCACGTCCTCGACCGATCTTTCGGAGCTTTCGCTCAGATCGCTTAAATCCGCGGCGGCTCTGTACGACGAGACGTATACTCTCGCCGAAAACACGGATTACGGCATACCGGATTACGGTCACGTAAAGGTCTACCTGCGCCGCGGCGACGGCGTTTATTTCAGGATCTTTGAGGACGGCGAGGTCCCTGCGGCGGTTTCGTCGATACTCGATGAATTCAACGCCGCCGTCGCGCAGTACGAAGAAAAAATGAGCGCGTCGGAATAAATTTCAAAAAACAACTTGACATTTCGGCTAAAATGTGGTATTATGCTTTTCGCGATATCACGTTATGGAGAGATGTCCGAGTGGTTTAAGGAGCTGGTCTTGAAAACCAGTGACTCGTTTTGCGGGCCGTGGGTTCGAATCCCACTCTCTCCGCCAACCGGGCTCACAACCGAATAACCAACTGCACACGGAGAAGTACTCAATCCGGTGAAGAGGCGCCCCTGCTAAGGGTGTAGGGCGGGAAACCGTCGCGAGAGTTCGAATCTCTCCTTCTCCGCCAGAAAAGCCTCGCGAAAGCGAGGCTTTTCAACTGAATCCACCCTACGGGAACCCCCATTGCTCACGAGTTCGCAACGGGGAACCCCTATTACGGGTGGGATAAATCGGCTGCCGCCGATGAAATCCACTGACGCGGATGAAATCCGCCTCGACGGCGGGTGGGTGGATTTGATTTCACCGCGGCTTCCGTTTTCTAACGGAAGCCGCGATTTCACTAAAAATATACTCACACTTCCGCCGCGTCTGAGATTTTTTTACCGTATACGTGCAATTACTCGCTTTATGTCCTTTACAAAGTCCGCGGGAAATGTTATAATACGGTCGGAAAAGGAGGTCGGCGTCATGGATCTGATCAAAGTCGGAAGGTTCCTTCAGAGCCTTCGCAGGGAAAAGGGGCTCACTCAGCAGCAGCTTGCGGAGATCACGGGCACGTCTCAGAGGACAGTCTCTCGCTGGGAGACGGGAAACAATATGCCGGATATCGATACCCTGATCGGGTTGTCCGATCTGTACGGAGTCGATCTGCGCGAGATACTGAGCGGGCAGCGAAAAGACGGGGCGGGCACGCCGGACGAGTCTTTGAAAGAGACGGCGCTTCAGACCGCGGATTACGACGGCGCAAAGGAAAAGAAGCTTATCGGGCGGATCCTTATTATCGTTTTCGCGGGCTTTCTCGCGTACGCGACGTCGCTCGTCACCGCCTTGAAGATCATGAACAGCGTGACGGGCGGGATCGCGGTGCTGATCTTATCCTCGGTCTGCTTCCTGCTTTACGCGCTTGTGACCCTGTCGATTTCGAAAAACAGGACGAACACCGGTTATCTCAACTGTCTGACCGGCGCCTTCTCGGCGGCCGTCGCCGGCAATCTTTTACTGTTGGCGGTGTTTTTCAAAAACGGTTCCTATCACAATTACGGCATGGCCGGCACGTACTTAGCCGTTCTGATCTGCGCGGCGCCGTTCATACTCGCCGGGATCACCGTCACGCTAATAAACTGCCGTAAAAGAAAAAGCGGCTGACGATCGCGCCCCGCCCCGCCTTTTGCTTTTTGGCGGGGCGGCGTCTTTTTCATTTTTTCTTTTTTCATTGACTTTTTGCGTTTTTTATGTTATTATTGATACAAGGCAGCGCGGCGGCGCGAAAGAACGGAGGATGATATAATGGAGCTTAACGAAAACATTCTTAGGAGCGGAAAGAGATTCATAGTCGGAAAATGGCGCGTGGACTACGTCGTCAACGCGTTCTCAAACGATCTGGCGCACATCCCGGCGTCTGAATTCAAGAGCGAGGACGGCAGCGATTTCACAGCGATCACGTTCGACTTTTTTGAGGATCAGCGCGTGGTGATGACGGACACCTCAAAGGGCAAGACCGTTGAAGGCACCTGGGAGCAGACCGATATGTTCGAATACAAATACGAGCTGAAGGATTTCCTTCAGATACCCGAAGGTGATTTCCGCAAAGCGGCGGAGACGCTGACGGTGTCGGGCGGCACGCATCTCGTTTTCGGCATCGGCTTTTTAGCGATCGCGATGAAGAAAGAGTCCGACGGCGTGATTACCAAGCCCGCCGATATCGGCGATATGCAGGGCGACGAGGACGCGTGCGAAATCGTCGGCAAATATTCCGTGGCTAAATCCATGGCGTTCATCGGCGGAAATATAGGACTTTTCACGTATGAAGAAGTCAAAACGGAACTCGACAAAAAAGCCGCCGACGGCGAAGACGCTGATCCCGAAATGCTCTCGGCGTTCTCTATGAAGGTAGAATTCACGCCGGATCACAAGGTGCTTCAGTGGATGAAGCTGCCAGACGGCGTGCCGGAGGAGGCGATCAAAGCTGCGCTCGAGTCAGGCGAGATCGCGGCGGTGGCCGACGGATATTTCTGCGCCCGCGCACAGGAATGGAAGTGCGTCGACGGAAAATACTACTACAACACAGGCGAGCACAGAGAATCGTTCGGCGAGGAGCTTTCAAGCTGGGACGAGCTCGTCGAGGAAGACGGGCTGATCAAATTCGGCTCCGGCATGACGATGATCAAAAAAGACTGAGTAAAACGAGAATGCCCCGGGACGTTTTCGGCGCGGCGTGATAAGGAAGTATTATGTATAAACTTTGCCGCGCCGAAAATGAAGACGCCCGCAAGCGGGCTAATGAAGAAATGAAGACGCTTCGCTAATGAAGAAATTCGAATTCAACGGTTTTCTTCAAGCG
>JAGDCE010000025.1 GCA_017958705.1 Clostridia bacterium | reverse complement strand
TGATCTTGCCGGGGTTCGCCGAATCCTCGGGACCGTATATCGCCTTGACCGTGCCGGTCACGTCCATGCCGTGCGCCGGAGTGTAGTCCTCGTCGAATTCAACGAGTATTTCGTAGCATTCGTCGAGAGCGAAGCCGGTGAGCGTCGACATGAGTCTGTCGGTGTACATGACGATCGCGTTGTTCGCCGGCAGACGGTTGATGCCGTCTATCTTTACCGAGGCGCCGTTCGTCTTGTCGTCCGCCGTGATGTTCACGGTCGGCTGACCGAGCACGGGCACAAAGTCGTCGGTGATGCCGAACGACCACGAAGGCCCGGCGTAAGGCGTCTCCTGCGGTATCGTGCCGGAAGTGTAGATCTCGCCGTCTACGACGTTGTACGAACGCGAGACGGTCATCTCTTTCTTTACGACGTCGTCGGTGTATCCGCCCATCGCGGCGTTGGTGTGCTCCTTGCCCTCAATCCTCGCCTGGCTGTAGGAGACCATCCACATATCGCCGTTGACGGCGGCGATCGCCGTTCTGTCGGGGTATCTTTCGTTGTACTTGAGAACGTCGTTGTAAACGGTGGACGACGAGTAGTTCACAAGTACCTGGTCGTTATAGTAGAACGTATCGAGGTACAAATCGCGCTGAGCGAGGTCAAACTGTACTATGTTTATGCCCTGATTGCCGTAAACGGAGCTGCTCGGCGTCGTGACCGAGGTGAGGACGACTCCGGGATAAAGCTCCTTTACCGTGCGGGAATTCTCCCCGGAAAGCTTCGGGGCGCCCGACGCGGCGTTAGCGCGCATCGCGGCGGGTACTGCCGTCAGTATCAGCAGCGCGCAGAGCATCAAAGATATCAACCGTGTTTTTTTCATAAGGGGTAGCCTTTCTTTATTTGTTATGATATATAATATCACAAATCGGCGTCTGTGTCAAGATAAATACCGTAAAACAAAGAAAAATGCGGAGACACGGAGTCTCCGCACTGTTTCCGGGGCTTAAGCCTCTTCAATTTTGACTTCGGCTTCCGGAGCGTTCTTCTTGACGGACTCGATGCCGTTCTTGCAGGACGTCAAAGCCTTGTAGCCTTCGGATACCGCGATGATCTCGCCGTTGGTGGCTTTCAGTCTGAAGCGGAATTCACCGGCTTTATCGGTGTAGATCTGGAACTTCGGATGCTTTACGGGTTCAAATCCTTCAACGGTCAGATCCTCGACGCCGGCTTTGGCGGAATTCTTTCTGACGGACTCGATGCCGTTCTTGCAGGAAGCAAGGGTCTTGTAGATCTCGGACGTTGCGATGGTCTCGCCGTTGCCGGCCTTAAGATCGAACTTGAAGCCGCTGTTCTTTGTCTTCTTGATTACGAATTTTCCCATGGTAATTCTCCTTTTCTTAAAAGCGGTATTTAAGCTTTTTCTTTATTATAACTGCAAAATCGCCAAATGTCAAGCAGTTTTTTCAAAAATATGCGTCATATTGACGATTTTTCGCCGTATTATCCGCGCGGTCATTCGTAATATCGCCGTTTCCCGATATCGGAACGGTCGCGCCGCCGTATTTCGAGTCGACTCCGAACAGCACGAAGCACGCGTCCTTGACTCGCGCGAGATACTCGCGTACGTCGCGTTTGATCTGACCGGCGTAGCGCCTCGGATCAGCCGACGCGCCGGCGCAGCGCAGACCGGTCCCGTCCGCTATGTAAAGCGCGCGGTAGAGGTGGTATCTCTGCGACACGACGAGCACGCTTTCACAGCAGAAGACGTTTTTCGCGCGCATCACGCTGTCGTACGTCGAGAATCCCGCGTGATCCATGAACACCGCCTCCGACGGAACACCGGCTTTAACGCAGTATTCCTTCATGACGTTGACTTCGTCGTAATCCGCTCTGCCGTGGTCGCCGCTGACGAGGATCCGTTCGGACGCGCCGGAAAAGTACAGCTCTATCCCGCGGTCGAGCCGGTCCGCGAGCATAGCGGACGGCGTGCCGTCGTCGCGCACGCCGGCGCCGAGGATCAGGATGCAGTCGTATTTTTCCCCGTCCGTCTGTATATCTATCAGCTCGCCCCCGCGCGACACCATGACGGCGTTTATCACCGCTGTCGCGATGACGCCGCACAGCGCCGCCGCCGCGACGGCCGCGGCGACGATGATAAGTGTCTTTTTCCTGTTTTTCATCCCGGAAATCCCTCCGTTTTTTCTGCCGTTATCCAAAAGTTTTCAAAAATGTCTTTAAATATGCGCGCCGTTGTGATACAATGTATTCCGTATAAGATTATAATCGCGGCAGAATACCTTTTCAAGCGTGTTTTTGAAAACTTTTTGCCGCCCGACATATTCTATCCGCGCACCGCGCGGGAAAGGAACATATATGCCCGTAAAAAAACCACGCCTGCTGCTTCCCGCAGGCTCGCCGGAATGCTTCGAAGCGGCGCTCGCCGCCGGCGCCGATGAGATATACGCGGGAGGCAAGAGCTTCAACGCGCGTCTCGGCGCCGAGAATTTCGAGCAGGACAAGCTCGCCGAAGCGATTAGAAAAGCGCATTTCTTCGGCGTCGACGTTTTCGTCACGATGAACACGCTGCTGCTCGACCGCGAACTGCCCGAGGCGCTCAGATTCGCCGAATTCCTGTACAAGAACGACGTCGACGCGCTGATAGTCACGGACCCCGGCTTTGCCGCGGCGGCGGCGAAGCGTTTCCCCGGCCTGCGCCTGCACGCGAGCACGCAGTGCTCCGTACATAACGCCGCCGGCGCGCGACTTATGGCGTCGCGCGGCTTTTCCAGAGCAGTGCTTGCGCGCGAGTGCAGCGCCGCGGACACCGACAGGATAATCGCGGATTTTCACGATATAGAATACGAGACGTTCGTGCACGGCGCGCTCTGCGTCTGCACGTCCGGCATGTGCGAATTTTCGGCGTATATGGGCGGCAGGAGCGGAAACAGGGGCGAGTGCGCCCAGCCGTGCCGTCTGCCGGACGCCGCCGGCGTCTGCAGGTTCTCGCTGAAGGACAACTGCCTCGCCGGGCACATGGAGCGCATCTGCTCCTCAGGCGTAACGAGCCTTAAGGTCGAGGGCAGGATGAAATCGCCCGAATACGTCTACGGCGTCGGCACGATTTACAGACGGCTGATAGACGAGGGGCGCGACGCGACGCCCGAGGAGATCGGGGAGCTTTCCCGCATTTTCAGCCGCAGCGGCTTCACCGACGCGTATTACACGGGCACGCCCGGCGCCGCTATGCTCGGCGTCCGCACCGATAACGACAAGAGGGAGACCGAGGCCGCGGAGGCCGAGATAAAACAGCGGCTCAACCGCGACAGACGCCGCATACCGGTGTCCGTCCGCGCCGCGATCCGCGCCGGCACCGTGTCGGAGCTCTCGCTTTCCGCGAGAGGCGAGACGGTCACCGTTTACGGCGAGATCCCGGCGACCGCGAAGACGAGCCCGCTGACGAAAGAGGACGTGGTCAAAAACGTCTGCCGGTTCGGGAACACGCCGTTCTCGGTCGATCCCGCGTCGTTTTCGCTCACGCTCGAAGAAGGGCTGTCGCTGCCGGTATCGTCGATCAATTCGCTGCGCCGCACGGCGTCGGAGCGGCTTGAGGCCGCGATAACCGTGACGCGCCACCCGGGCAGAGTCCCGGACGACTCGCCGGAGGAGGCGGCGCCGCCGCATCCCGACCGTGACGGCAGCTTCAGGATAGTCCACTTCGTCCGCGGCAGCGGCATACCGCCGCGCAGCTGTCTCGGTCAGTTCAGTCACGTTTATCTGCCGATCGACGAGTATCTCAACTCGCCCATGACGGTCCGCGACGTGACGGACGGCGTAGAGCTGCCGCCGGTCGTGATGATGCACGAATACACGCTGCTTGAGGAAATGCTGATCCGAGTCAAGCTTTGCGGAGTCAAAAACGTGATCGTGTCAAACGTCGGCACGCTGCGCCTCGCGCTGAAATACGGCTTCAACGTCGGCGGCGGGCTTTACATGAACGTTTACAACTCGAAGACCGCCGCGGTGCTCGCCTCGGAGGGTCTGTCGTCGCTGATCCTCTCGCCCGAGCTCAACGTGGCTCAGATGAGGGCGATAGCGTCGTCCTCTCCCGTCCGCACCGGCGCCGCCGTGTACGGCAAGCTGCCGGAAATGGTGCTTGAAAAGTGCATGATACGCGACATGACGGGCACCGAATCGCCGCTGCGCAAATGCGAGGCGTGCGGCGACGGCCAGTTCAGATATTTCACCGACAGGACGGGAGAACAGGTCCCCGTCTGCCGTGAGTTCATACACAGAAACGTCGTTTACAACCCCGTGCCCGTATATATGGCGGACAAGATGGACGCCGTGTCGGGCGGAGCCGTAGGAGACCTGCATTTCTTCTTCACGGACGAGACGGCGGAGCAGGCGGCGCAGATACTCGACTCTTACAATAACAGGACGGCACATCCGGGAAGGATCAAGAGAATGTGATGAAGATCAGAGTCAAAAAACTGAGAGAGGGCGCGAGACTGCCGTGCAGTCAGACGGAGCTTTCCGCCGCTGCGGACCTTTACGCGTGCCTTGAAGCGCCGCTGACGGTCTATCCGTCCCAGCGCGCGAAGATCCCGACCGGGATTGCGATTGAATATGAGGACGAAAACGTCGCGGCGGTGATCTGCTCGCGCAGCGGACTGTCCGCGAAGCACGGCATCTCGCTGACGAACGGCATCGGGCTTATCGACCCGGATTACCGCGGCGAGCTGCTCGTTTCCGTCGTTAACCTGTCGGACGTGCCGTACACTTTCAGCGACGGTGACAGGATAGCGCAGCTGCTTCTTCTGCCGATCGTCCGCGCGGAGTTTGAGGAGGCGGAAAGCCTCGGACAGACGGAGCGCGGAGAAGGCGGATTCGGTTCTACCGGGAGGGCGTGACGTGGAAAAGATAATACTTGCGTCAAAGTCTCCGAGACGAAGCGAGATACTTAAATGCGCCGGCATACCTTTCGAGGTTTTCAGCGCCGACGCCGACGAGACGGCGGTGAAAGGAGTCACCGCGGCGGAACTTACGATGGGGCTCGCCTCGCGCAAGCTGCGCGCCGTGTGCGAGCTGATCGGCGACGACAGACTTATACTCGCCGCGGACACGCTCGTCTGCCGCAACGGCGAGGTGTTCGGCAAGCCTAAAGACGAGGCGGACGCGGAGCGTATGCTCACGCTGCTCTCCGACGGCTGGCACGAGGTATACACCGGCATCGCGATGCAGAAAAACGGAAAGCTCGTCATCGACTACGACGTCACGCACGTCAGGATGAGAAAAATGGGCAAAGCGGAGATAAAAGCGTACGTGGCGTCGGGCGAACCTATGGACAAAGCCGGCGCGTACGCCGTGCAGGAGCTCGGCAGCATGTTCGTGCAGCGGCTCGACGGAAGCTTCCACAACGTCGTGGGACTGCCGATCTGCCTCGTCTGCACGCATCTGTACGATGATTTCGGAATAAGCGTTTTGGAGTAAGCGGTATGGACAGAAAAACAGGGATAGATCTCGGTACGTCGCATCTGCGCGTCTGCGTCAAGGGGCGCGGGCTCGTATACGACGAACCGACCGCCGCGGCGTTCAATACCGACGGCGAGCTGACCGACCACGGCGGCAGAGCTTACCGCATGCTCGGCAAGGACCCGCCGGGCAGAGACGTCGTCAGACCTTTATCGGGCGGAGTAATCTCGAATTTCGAGGACTGCGTCGAGCTTTTGTCCGCGGTCATGACGAAGACCGGCGTGCGCGGCATCCTGTCGCGCCCGAAAACGGCGATCTCGGTGCCGTACGGTATAACCGAGGTCGAATGCAACGCGTTCGAGAACGTCTGCGTCGCCGCGTCTGGCGGTCACGACGTTTTCATGCTGATAAAACAGCCGATGGCGGCGGCGATAGGCTGCGGCGTCGACGTGCTCGGCACGCGCGGCAGGCTCATCTGCGATATCGGCGGCGGCAATATACAGACGTCCGTAATACTTTATAAAGGCATCGTCGCCGCGGGCATGGCGCGCGTCGGCGGCGACCAGCTCGACGAGGCGATCGTCCGCTACGTCAAGGATTCGTACAACGTGGCGATAGGCAGACGCACCGCGGAGAACATAAAAATACAGATCGGCAGCGCCCACAGGCTCACGGAGCACGGCGATCTCGCCGTCAGCGGCAGGAACCTGCTGACCGGTCAGGTCGTGCGCGCGCTGCTTCGCTCGTCCGAGATACGCGAGGCGATGGCCCCCGTGCTCGAGACGCTGACGGATCAGATAAAAAGCGTGCTTGAAAAGATACCGCCGCAGCTGTCCGCCGACGTATACGAATCCGGTATGACTCTGTGCGGCGGCACGGCGAATCTGCCGGGCATAGATCTTATGCTTCAGGAAAAACTCGGCATGACGGTAAAGGTGACGGAATCTCCGGAGCTTGCCGTCATACGCGGGACGGAAAAGATACTCGGCGCCGCGGGCGAACTGCTCGAGGTCGTGTCTGCGGGCGAGGATTATCAGTAAAGGACTGCTGCGGAGCGGGATATGAAATTTTTCAAAAGCAAATTCTTTATAATAACGCTCATCGTCGCGGTATCCGTCGCGGCTGTTTTCACCGCGATGAGCCTGCTCGGATATTCGTCG
Source organism: Clostridia bacterium (assembly GCA_017958705.1). Taxonomy (GTDB): domain Bacteria; phylum Bacillota; class Clostridia; order Oscillospirales; family CAG-272; genus UBA1248. The sequence goes on along the minus strand of JAGDCE010000025.1, from coordinate 5,634 downwards.
CTCGTCAAATCGGCGCTTCATTATATAACGCTGCCGGCGCAGAAACTCGCCGACACGGTCGGCAGGGCTGTCGACGGATACACGGCGTATTTTTCCGAGGTCGAGCGCATCAAGCGCGAGAACGAAGAACTGCGTGCGCAGATAGACGAAATGCTCGACGAGGTCCAGTCCGCGAAGGCGGTACAGGAGGAGAACGAGGAGCTGCGGCGCATGCTCGAGGTAAAGCAGGAGCATCTCGATTATAAATTCGAGCCGGTCGACGTGATCGGACGCGAGGACGGCAACTACATGACCGTCTTCACGCTCGGCAAGGGCAAAAAGAGCGGGATAGAGCGCGATATGCCGATAATCGCCTCGAACAACGGGCTCATCGGCAGGATCACCGACGCCGGCGAGACGTGGGCGAAGGCCGATTCGATCATTGATATGGGCTCGTCTGTCGGCGCGTTCGTCGAGCGCAGCCGCGCGTCCGGCATCGTCGTAGGCGAATACGAGATCGGACTCAAAGGGCTCTGCAAACTCTCGTATCTGCAGAGCGACGCCGATATCGAGGTCGGAGACAGAATACTGACGTCCGGCGTCGGCTCCGTCTATCCGAGAGGGCTGATCATCGGCACGGTGACGGAAGTGAAGTACGACGAGGGCCTGCGCACGAAATACGCGATAATCAAACCCTACGCGCAGATCTCCGGTCTGTCGTCGGTCATGGTGGTGACGTCGTTCGAAAAATACGTTGAGGAATAGGCGATGAAGATCAGAGCGGTAAACGTTATCAGACCGGCGCTGACGGCTGTATATACCGTCGCTGCGGTGCTTTTGCAGTGCAGCGTTTTTCCGCATATCCGTTTTCTCGGCGCGATACCCGAGATAACGCTGTGCGTGATCGTCTGTGACAGCTGCTTTGAAAACGAGAAATTCAGCTGCGTCCTCGCCGTCTGCGCGGGCTTCCTGCTCGATACGCTCGGCGGCGACGGCCTGACGCTCTCACCGCTTTTCTTCCTTTTAGCCGCAGCGTTTTCGATATTCCTGTCGCGGCGCGTGTATTTCAGCAAAGTGCTGCCGGCGGCCGCGTCGGGGCTTGCGGCTCTGCTCACCGGAGCGGCGAAGACCGCGGTGATACTGTCGCTGCGCGGCGCTCCGTTCGGCGCGGCTGTGATAAACTCGGCGATGCCGCAGTTTGTGTACGGCGTTATAGTGTTCGTGCCGGTGTTCCTTCTGACGCTGCTGCACCACCGTATTTTCAGAGACAAAGAACGAGAGGGAAGGAGGCCCTGATATGACGGGAACGTCAAAAAAGAGAAAATTCAATTTCAGGGCGCTGCCCCTTTACATAATATTCACGGCGGCGATCCTGTTCTTCATAGTCAAACTCGTCAATATACAGATAACGGGGACCGACAGATACGTAAAGACAATGGCGCTGACGCGCGAACGCGAGGTCGCGGTGCAGTCTCTGCGCGGCGAGATATTCGACAGGAACGGCACGCCGCTCGTCAAAAACGAGTATACCGAGGACGTGATGCTCGACTATCAGTCGATGCCGACAGATCAGGCGGAGATAAACGAGACGCTGCGCCGTATCGCGGCGGTGATACTTCAGAACGGCAGGCAGGTAAACACCGTGATGCCGGTGACCGGAGTCTATCCGCATATCGCGTACGATAACGAAGAAATGTCGACGCAGACGGCGAAAAACAGGATGTACAGGTTTTTGCTGTACCACAATATCAGATCCGACGTCGGCTGTCTTGAACTTTACGAACAGCTGCTCGAGGATTTCGAATTGCTTGACGGAGAAGGCGAGCATATATACGACCCCGACACGGAGGACGTGATAGTCAGGCTGAGATACAGCCTCGATTCGACGGACTTCGCGCCGGACAACCCTTATAAGATCGTCGACGACACGGATCTGAAGCTCGCGACGGCGGTGCTCGAATCGGGCTGCAGAGGCGTGTATATAAAGAAAAACTACACGCGCGTCATCTGCGTGCCCGGCGTCGGATCGAACGTTATCGGCCGCGTCGGCAAGATACCGGCGGACAGAGTCGGCGAATACCTGGCGAAGGGCTATTCGTACGACGCGGTCGTCGGTCTCGACGGCGCGGAGGCGGCGTTCGAGGATATCCTCCGGGGCGAGGACGGCGTGACCGTCTACGTTGAGGACACGTACGGCAACGTGATAAGCTCGTACGTCAAAAAAGAGCCGGTGCCCGGCAAAAACATTTATCTTACGATAGATATAGAACTTCAGGCAGAGGCGGAGCGCGTGCTCGGCGAGCAGATCAGAAAGGTTGCCGCCGCGGGCAGGGCTTCGGGAGCGGAGGACAACGGCGAAAAAGCCAACAGCGGCGCGCTGACCGTGCTTTCCGCAAAGACGGGGCAGGTGCTCGCGCTCGCGTCGTATCCGACGTACGATCTGAGCACGTTCTCGGAGGATTACGCGTCGCTTGCCGCCGACCCGGCGAAGCCGCTGTTCGACAGATGTCTGTCCGGTACGTATCAGCCCGGTTCGACGTTCAAACTCGCGACGACGATCGCAGCACTGATGAGCGGCACGATCACAACGGATACGAGGATCTACGACTCGTGGAAATATACGTATTACAGCGACTACCAGCCCACGTGCTGGAGAGCCGGCGGTCACGGCGAGCTTGACCTGATCGACGCGATAGGCGTCTCCTGCAACTACTATTTCTACGAGGTCGGAAGACTGACCGGCATCGAGACGATGAACAGATACTGCCGCATGCTCGGGCTCGGCGATCATACCGGGATCGAGCTGCCGGAGAACAAGGGCGTGCTCGCAAGCCCCGAATACAAAGAGTCGATGAACAAGACGTGGGTGCCGGGCGACACGCTGCAGGCGGCGATCGGCCAGTCCGACAACAGCTTCAACCCGCTGCAGCTCAGCTCCTATATCGCCGCCGCCGTCAACGGCGGGACGAGATACAAGGCGACGGTGCTGCTGAAGACCTGCAACTACTCCGGCGAAGAAGAGGAGATAAACTCGCCGCAGGTGCTCGGCACGGCTGAAATAAGCCAGACGGCGGTCAGCGCCGTGAAGCGCGGCATGAAGCGCTCGAAAGAGCTTACATCCACAACGAAATTTTACCAGTTCCCGATCGGATCGAAGACCGGTACCGCGCAGACGAGCAAAACGAACAACAACGCCGTGCTCGTGGCTTTCGCGCCGTACGACGATCCCGAGATAACGCTGTCCTGCGTGATAGAGAACGGCGCAAGCGGCGTCAACGCCGCCGCGCCTGTGCTCAATACGATCTCGTACTACTTCGGTCTCGACGGCAACGGCAACCCGCTCCCGGAGCTCCCGGAAAATGATGAATGACGCGCACGGGCGTTAAAAAAGACTGAAAAGGGAATGCCTTTTCAGTCTTTTTTTGCGCCGCTTTCGCGGTTTATCCGATCCTGATCGAATCTATGACCGCGTTGAACTGCCGCTCGTATCTGTCGGACATACGTGCGAACGATATCATTATATCGCCGGCGTCCGCCTCGATTATTACTACCGTCGCGAACGTTGAAGCGTCGCCGATCGTGAGCGTGAAATCGCCTCTTTTCGCGTTTTTGCCGTCGATCTTATACTCCTTCCAGACCGTACAGACCGCGTCCGTGAAGCCCTGGTTCTTATACATCGCGATGAAGTCGGCGGATCCGAGATTGTGGATCGTCTTGCCGGCGTCGGTCGCGAAGTTGAATACGTCCGCCGCCGAATCGGGACCTTTGGCGGTAGGGATCCCGCTCGACTCGTCGATCGAAAAATCTTTGGGTAAAGTCACGGTAACGCCGTTGTAAGTGTACGGCTCGCCCGCCGCGACGCCGTCGTAGTAGATGACGCGCGCGGGATTGGAGACGTACTTGAACAGCTCGAGCACGTCCTGGTTGTCGACGCTGCCGTCGCCGTTGCAGTCGCACGCCGCGGGGTCGAGCGGATCTACTTTGCCGCCGCTGACGTACTTGAACAGTGCGACAACGTCCATGTTGTCGGTACTGCCGTCACGGTTGATGTCGCCGGCCATGCCCTTCGGCCCCTGCTCGATCATGTTGCCGACGGCTATGCGTATCTGCGTGAACAGATCTATATCGGACTTGAAGTTTCCGAGAGAGGTCGTCACCTGCTTGATGAGCAGATCGGACGTGCCCTCGCCGAATTTCTCGTCGAGCAGTACGAAGTAATCGTAATCCTCAATGCCGTCCCTGATCTGTTCGAGCCTAATCGATTCGACGGCTTCGTGCAGCCTTCCGACTTTGCCGCCGTGATACAGAAGCACGCCGTTGCCGTATACCGTGTAGGGCGTGAAGCTGTCGGTGCTGACCTCTTTCTTCGCGTTCCAGCCCCAGTCATGCTGGTGCGAGCCGCCGCCGTACCAGTCGTTTACGCTGTAGTATAAGAAACCGTCAACGTTATAGAGTTTCTGCTGCCAGAAAATTATGCGATGGTCTACCGCCGGGTCGCTTATCGAAAGGGTTATCTCGGGATAATGCGGATAACGCGTTACGTACCACCACACCTCGTTGCCCTTGGCCTGCTCCGCCGCCATTCTCTCCGGGAACGTACCGAGATTTTCCTCTACCTTCTTGTAGCAGCGGTACGTGAGCAGCGGGTTCGCCTGCTTGTCTGCGTAAGTGTTGAAGAAGAACGTGTGCGGGCACCATACGTTCACGTAGCCCTTCACGTATTCGAACGCGTCGAGCTTGTATTCTTTGTCGTACAGGCTGTTCCAGTGCATCGGGGTTATCAGCTTGTAATTGTCGCCCCAGATGGATTTTATCAGGTTCGCATGGCTCTTGACTCTTTCAAGAGCGGTTTTGTCCATAGGCTCGTCAACGGTGTAGAAATACGCCTTTTCAAGCCATTCGTCCTTTGCCGACAGGAAATTGTATGCTCTCGTTATGTTGTCGTTCGTCGGCGCCTTGCTGTATCCGATCGGGTTGAACGCCTGGACTCTCGGGTCGTCAAGATACGCGGTTATCACGGCTCTGTTGTTGAATTCGGCTTCGTCGACGTACGGCATGTTGTACGCGTTGACCTTGTTTTCAAGAAGCAGATCGTAGTAATATTTATATCCTGTGCCGTCGTCGCCGACGTAAAGATCCGGGTGAGCGGCGTAAATGCTCCACCAACCGAGGTCGGCGAGCGTTTTTACGTTAGACGCGTCGGGAAGTGCGAAATCCCATACGTACGCGTATACGTTTGCTTTCTTTATCTGTCTGCCGTCTTTATCTTTGACGGTGAGCACCGCCGAATACTGACCGGCGGGCGTGTCCTTCGTCGTCTTGATCTTGATCAAAAACATCTGGCTCTTGTTCGCGCTCAGACTGATCGGTCCCTGAAGCTCGGGTATCGGGTCGACGATCGACTGCTCCTCGACGTCGTCGAAGTAGTAGCCGTAATAAAGTATCGGTTTGAGCGACGCTCCGCTGTTTACGAAATCGGAGATCTCGACGGTCAGATCCTCGTACGCTTTCGACGACGCGAGGACCATCTGCGCGCATTCCGTCTCGTTCTTCGCGAGCCTCATCTGATAAGTGTACTGTCCGTTCGGCGTCACGCATTCGCCGGGGGTCTTGTAGTAGGAGTGGTCGAACCACATCAGAAGCGACGGATCCTCG
>JAGDCE010000024.1 GCA_017958705.1 Clostridia bacterium | reverse complement strand
GCCGACCCCTACAGGTAGGCGCGCGGCCCCCTCAAGTCGTATACGCGATTTGTCGGAGGGGAACAGGGGGTTTGGGGGGTGACGAGCATTGCGCCGCCGGGGGTGGATGAAGCAATGCGAGGAAGGCGCAGCGGCCGAAAAAATCAAGTACAGCCGCGGCAGCGGCACGCAGATTTTTTCGGGTCACCGCAAGCGGGTTTGATGGGTGGGGACCCCCAAAGAACGTCGCGAAGCGACTCCTTTTACGGCAAACAAAAACGGCCGCCGAAGCAGCCGTATTTTACGCTTGTCTCAACCAGCACTTATATTCAGTCGCGCCGTCCCAGCTTGCGCCGGCGTCGGGATACGGGATGAACACGGCGTCGGCAAACCGCAGTCTGCCGTCCTTTATCTCATAACCGCCGTACGTACCGTGTGCGGCGCGGACGGGCTGATCCCAGCCGGGATCCACGCTTCTATCCCGCGCGAGCACGAGCGGACCGTACGTAAACAGCACCTGCCCCGCGGCGGCGGGATTGACGCTTTCAGGGCACGGATGACAGACGAGCGGCATATCGAGCGACAGCGTCACGACGTCTCCCTGCTTCCACACGCCGTTTCCGATCACGGCGTAGCCGCCGTCCGTCTCGTACGCGTGTGACAGAGAAAAGTTTTTACAAAATCCGGGTATGCGCAGCGCGATCTTATATTCTCCGCCGCGCTTTACTGTCAGTCTGACTCTGCCGTTATACGGATAATCCGTATCCAGCCTGAAATACCCGTTCTCCGACGGGATATACAGATTTACGTCGAATCTTCCGGGGCGCTCGCAGTATGCGATAAACGGCAGGATCGCCATGCCCATCGGTCCGTTCGCGGTGCAGCACGAGAGCGGGATGCCGTTTATATCGTAGCTGAAATTCACCTTTGTGCTCCGCGTCCCGTTGAACTTCGGAAAATAGTCGAAAAACGTTCCGTCCGGCTTCATCGCGCCGAGCAGGGCGTTATACGCGCTTACCTCGATGCGGTCGATGCACGACGCGTCGCCCGTGATCCGGTAATACTGAAGCATCAGCTTCATATACGTAACCGTGACGCACGTTTCCATGCTCAGCACTATATCCGGGTTTGCCTGCTCGAAAAACGTTCTGTTCCACTGCTCTCCCGTGCCAGGTCCTTTATTGAACGGACCGTCGGCGCCGCCGGAGCCGAGATACGTTATCTCCTGCGCGTTTATCCTGTCTATGAACCGTTTCGCGCACGACAGATACTTCTCCTCTCCGGTCACGCGGTAAAACTCGATCAGCCCCTCGAAGCAGCTCATCATCTCGTAAGCCTTCGCGATGCTGTGCTCCGGCACGCCGTCGCCGCCGATATCGGCCGGATCCTTTCCGGCGTCTATCGCCCCGATCACGTTTTCGCGGCGGCAGAAGCCGGAGGCGACGATATGCCGGGCAAGCCCGAGCAGTTCTTCCCTGCCCGTCAGCGCGTAAAGCTTCACGACGGGCTCGAGTATCGACGAGGATTCTATGCCGTAAAACGCCCAGCCGGTGTCTGTCACTCTCGTTTTCGGAGGATCGCCGACCTGCGACGCGGTATACAGCGCGAGCCGCGTCATGCAGTCGAGCGCCGCCGCGCTTCCGGTCGCGAGATAATATTCCCACATACCGAGCAGGACGTATTTGCGCTCCCACAGATCGGCGCCGCCGCTGCCGTTCGGCTGCTCATACTCCGGCGCGGTGCTTATCTGCCCGTCGTCGCCCTGCACGCTCATCATATCGGCGGCCGCCGCGTCGATGACGGCGCGCAGGCGGTCGTCTTCCGTATACCTGTAAATCAGACACGCGGCGCGCATCAGCTTCCCGAAGAACTCGCCGGCGGCGAACCTGTTCAGTTTATATCTGAAGAAATCGACGACCGCGGTCATATCGACACGCAGGAAAAGTCCGTCGATCAGCGCTCTTATGCGTCGGTCGAACACGCCGTAAAGCCGCGTACCGTCGCACGGCGCGGCCTTATCGGCGATCTTTGAAAATCTGTAAATATCCATACCGGTATCAGTCGAGCTCTTTTTTGCCCGTGTACAGCTCGTAATATCTTCCTTTCATCGCAAGCAGCTCGTCGTGACTGCCGCGCTCTATTATCTCACCCGCCTCGAGCACCATTATCGCGTTGCTGTTGCGGACGGTCGACAGACGGTGAGCGATCACGAACGTCGTCCTGTTCTTCATCAGTCTGTCCATGCCGTGCTCGATATGACGCTCGGTCCTCGTGTCGACGGAACTCGTGGCTTCGTCGAGCACGAGTATCGGCGCCTTTGAGATAGCGGCGCGCGCGATGTTGAGCAGCTGACGCTGTCCCTGCGACAGATTAGCCCCGTCGCCCTCGAGCATCGTGTTATAGCCGTCTGACAGCCTCATTATGAAGCTGTGCGCCGAAGCGGTCTTTGCCGCTTCTATGACCTCGTCGTCCGTCGCGTCGAGTCTGCCGTAGCGGATGTTCTCCATGACCGTTCCGGTGAACAGATGCGTGTCCTGGAGCACCATCGCGATATTGTGTCTCAGCTCGTCGCGTTTTATATCCCTGATATCTACGCCGTCGATCGTGATCTTGCCTTCGTCTATATCATAGAAGCGGTTCAGCAGGTTCGTCACTGTCGTCTTACCGGCGCCGGTCGAGCCGACGAACGCTATCTTCTGTCCGGGCTTCGCGTAAAGACTTATATGCTTCAGCACGGTCTTTCCGGGGACGTAACCGAACGTCACGTCGTCAAGTCTGACGTCGCCCTTCATATCGCCGAAATCAATCGCGCCCTCGGGATCTTTCGTCTCCGGCTCCGTATCCATGACCTCGAAGACTCGTTCAGCACCGGCGAGCGCGGCGAACACCGTCGCCATCTGCTGAGAGATCTGGTTGATCGGCATCGAGAACTGTCTCGCGTAGTTTGAGAACACGGTCAGGCCGCCAGCTCCGAGCAGGCCGCTGAGCATCAGTATGCCGCCGACGCCTATAGTCACGGCAAGCGTGATCTGGGAGGTGTTGCCCATTATCGGACCGACTACGCCGCCCCAGAACTGGGCTTTGAACTGTTTGTCGCGCATATCGTCGTTGAGCAGTCCGAATTCCTCGACGCATTCGTCCTCGTGGTTGAACACCTTTATGACCTTCTGGCCGGTGACCGTCTCCTCCATGTAGCCGTTGACCGCGCCGAGCGCCGCCTGCTGACTCACGTAGTATTTACGCGACATTCCGGCTATCTTAGCTCCTCCGATCGCGAAGACCGGGAAGAAAGCGACGACTATCAGCGTGAGTATCCAGCTCGTCGTTATCATGAACACGAGCGTGCCGATCAGCGTCACGGCGCCGGAGATCAGTGACGTCAGCGAGTTGCTGAGCATCGTTTCGATATTGTCTATATCGTTCGTGAAACGGGACATTATCTCGCCCGTCGGATGACCGTCGAAGTATCTGACCGGGAGCTTCTGCAGTTTTTCGAACAGATCGTTCCTGATCTTCTCGACTATACCGGTCGTGACGGTGAGCATGAGTCTGCTCTGCACGTACGTCGTCGCTACGCCGACGAGATACACCGCCGCGAGTATCATCATCGCCGCGGAGATGAACGGCAGCACGCTGTCGTCGCCCAAAACGAGCCTTGAAAGCACGGAGACCTTGTCTCCGACCGCCCTCTCGAGCAGGCTGAGGTTGCCCGCCAGATCCGGCGCGACCGTTTCGCTCAGCTTGTTTATGACCGGCGCGAGCATATAGCCGCCGATCAGCGACGTGACGGTGCTGAGCATCATGCATAGAAGCACCGCTATGATCCTGCCGGTGTATCCCTTTGCGTAGCCGAGCATTCTCGAAAGCGTTTTTTTCGTGTCCTTCGGTTTTCCCGTGGCGCCTCTCACGCCCGGTCCGCCGCCTCTCGGTCCGCCGGGACCGCGGCTTCTCTGTTCGGTGGCCGAACTGTTATACTGCATGCGCAGCTGATCTAAATTTCTCGGCATCAGTTCGCACCTCCCGTCTGTGATTCGTATATTTCGCGGTATTCTACGTTATCCGCAAGCAGCTGATCGTGCGTTCCGACGCCGGTGATCTTTCCGTCGTTCATGACGATTATCATATCGGAATCCATCACCGAGCTGATCCTTTGCGCGATTATGATCTTCGTGCTGCCCTGCAGCTCCTCGCGGAACGCTTTGCGGATCATCGCCTCGGTCGCCGTGTCCACGGCGCTCGTCGAGTCATCGAGGATAAGTATTTTCGGCTGTTTGAGCAGCGCGCGGGCTATGCACAGACGCTGTTTCTGGCCGCCCGACACGTTCGTGCCGCCGTGTACAAGCATCGTTTCGTAACCGTCTTTGAACGACGAAATGAATTTGTCAGCCTGAGCGTAATCCGCCATGCGCCGCACTGTTTCATCGTCAGCCGACTCGTCGCCCCAGCGGAGGTTTTCCGCTATAGTTCCGGAGAACAGCGTGTTCTTCTGAAGCACCATGCCGATGCCGTCGCGCAGGTTGACGAGCGAATAATCGCGGACGTTTACGCCGTCGACGAGGACCTCGCCCTCGTCGCAATCGTACAGGCGCGGTATCATCGACACGAGCGTCGTTTTGCCGCAGCCGGTCGAGCCGATGATCCCGACGGTGCTGCCGCCCGGGATCTTCAGATCGATACCGTCGAGCACCTTGTCCTCGCTGTTTTTATAATATCTGAAAGAAACGTTTTTGAATTCTATCTCACCGGCCGCGACGAGCAGATCCTTTCGGGCGGCGCCGTCGTCGTTTAACGCGACAGGCTCGTCGAGCACCTCCTTAATACGGCGTGCGGACGCCAGCGCTCGCGACGAGAAAGTGAGCATGAACGTCACCATGACGAGCGACATGAGTATCTGCGTCACGTACGCGATAAACGTCGTCAGATCGCCGGGGAGCATCCCGCCGTCGCGGTTCAGCACCATGCGGCTGCCGATCAGCACGACGACAACGACCGTCGCGTTCATTATCAGCGTCATCACAGGCGACATGAAGATCATTACCTTCGCCGCCGACATGCTCGTATTGCGCAGGTCGCGGTTCGCGGTCCTGAATTTACCGTTCTCGTGATCCTCACGCACGAAGCTCTTGACGACGCGGACGTTTGTCACGTTTTCCTGGACCGTGGAATTCAGGCGGTCGAGCTTCGTCTGCACCTTTGAGAACAGCGGGAAGCCTTTCATTATGATAAATCCCACGGAGATGAGCATCACGGGGATACTGACCGCGAACACCACGGAAAGCCCGGGCTTCAGGATTATCGCCATGATGAGCGCGGCTATCATCATGCCCGGCGCGCGCAGCGCCATACGCATCATCATGTTTATCAGGTTCTGTATCTGCGTCACGTCGTTTGTGAGTCTGGTGACGAGAGAACCCGTGGAGAATTTGTCTATGTTCTCGAATGAAAACGTCTGTACCCTCGAATATACGTCGGCGCGCAGATCCGAGGCGTAGTTGACTGACGCCTTCGACGCGAAATACGCGCCTCCGACGCCGCCCGCCATCATGACGAGCGCGATGGCTATCATCGCCGCCATTATGCCGAGGCTCAGCCCCGTCGTCAGCAGGCCTTCGTTCGCGCGGTTTATGAGTATGCCGAGCAGACGCGGCATTATCGCTTCACCCGCGACCTCCGTGAGCATGCACAGAGGGCCCAGGATGAAGTACGGAAGATACGGCTTTGCGTATCTGAACCATCTTTTCATGATCAGCCCCGCCCCGGTTCGTTATTTCTGAGATTTTCGATCATCTTTGACAGAACGTCGCAGAAAATCTTCATCTCCTCGTCGCTGATCCCGCCGCACATCATATCGTCCACCTGATCGAACAGCACGCGCGTTTCGGCGACCGTTTTTTTGCCCTTTTCCGTCAGCGTCAGTCTTTTCTGACGGGCGTCCGTCTCCGTATCGCAGCGGTCTATGAAGCCGCCTTTTTCGAGTTTCTTCATTGTTACCGACACCGCCGCGGGGCTGATCTGCAGCTGTTCCGCGATCGTTATCTGGTTTTGCTTTCCCTCCTCGCGGGCTACGGCCATAAGCGCTATATGCTGGCTCCTGTGGATGCCGAGCTTTTCGACTCTGGACTCGACGGCTGACCGGTGCAGCCTGTCCGCCGTGATGAGCAGACCGACCGCTTCTCTTCTTTTGCAATCGTTCTTCTTCATAGTGACGCCTTTCTTAATATGTTTATATTTAACATCTTGATTTTACACTCGGCCGACGTTTTTTTCAATACGCAAATCACGCCTGTTTGAAACGTTTTTATGAATATGCGGTTAAACGAAAAAAAAAGGAGCTGCCGCTCCTTTTTTTCATTCTTCGCCGTCTTCTTTTTTATCTTCTTTTTCTTCTTCTTTTGCGGCGTCTTTTTCGTCGTCAAGCGATTCCGCGACGCTTTTCGCGGTGCCGGCGACGGCTTTACCGAGCGATTTGCCGGCTTCTCCGAAGCTGTGTCCGACTTTGCTCCAGCTCTCGCGCAGTCCGGTCGGCTCCGGTTCGCCGTTTTCGTTCTTTTTTTCTTCGTCAAGCACCTTGTCGGTGCCGACCTCCACTGATTTGATTATCGATTTTCCGAGCCCGACAAAAGATTTGCCGAGATTCTTGCCCGTTTTCTTCCAGTCGTCTTTGAGACCCATACGGCACACCTCCTCTTTTTTTCGATTATACACCGCGCCAACTCAAAAGTCAATCACGGCGGCGAAAATACCGTATATTTTATTTGTAAATTTTGATAATGGGGTTGAAATTTCGATTTTATTGTGATAAGATATATGATAAGATAGTATCGCGTTATGACTAAAGGCACGAAACGCGTCAAAATCCACAAAAGGAGTTTTCATATATGAGCCTTCACCAGATAATACATACGAGCCGCAAAAGCGGTCTTTACGGGGGCGGTCAGGGGTTCGGCATCCTCAGCTCGGACCGCGATTTTCCGCGCCACAACGAATTCGGCGACGCGCTGTTCGATTACCGCGCGCCGGATCTCGACACGGTAGCTCCCGAATATTCGGAGCGGATCATTGCCTGCATGCCGGTATCCTACACGTACAGATACGAGAACGGCAGCTGCGCTCTGACCAGATCCGCGTGTCTCGGAAAGGATCCGTACGGGACCGGGATGAACCACATAAGCCACTCCGTTCTCTTTTCCGAGACGGAATGTGCCGCTTACCCGTGTGAATTCATAGATTCTCCGTCGTTTCTGCAGTCCGCCGCCGAGGACGCGGTAAACTCAGCCGCCGGCGTCGGTTACGTCGGCGCGCCGGTGCTCTCCGTCGGCCAGACCGTGACCGTCAACAAGGTCATGAAATTCCTGTCGTATCCCGGCAACTTCGCGATATTCCGCAACATGCTGTGGGCGCTGATGCATAAGGACGAGCTGAAGCGCAGGATCGTCATCTGCGACGAGCAGGAGAACACGATCCTGTGGATCGCGGCGTTGAACTACGTTCTGCCGCTGTCATACGCAAAGAAGGTCTCTTTCTCGACGTATTCTTACGATCCGAAAAACGCCGGCGTCGACGTGTGCGGCGCGGTATCCAACTGCACGGCGTACAATAGAGAGCTTGCAGAGGACGAAGGATTCTTCGTTTTCGACCTCACGGCCGGCGAATGCTTCGATCCCGGCAAATACGCCGAGGACGACGAGTTGTTCGATTTCATACAGGAGACGATGCTCCACAATTACGACCTGCTCCGCGTGTTCCACAATTACGTAGAGCTGTTCTGCGACACGGAGAGAGTCTCCCCCGCGCTCGTGCCCGCGTATCTGATGAGCCGCGCGTCGAACTGCTATCAGAGCAGCGGCGCCGCCGACGCGTTCCGCGCCGTTGACGAAGCGGAATTCGACCGTATCGCCGAATATTCCGGCAGACACGCCCGCTACGGCGGCAAGCTGCTGCTGTTCGAGGCGATGCTCTGCGTCAGCGAATCGATCCTGAGCCTCGGCCAGTCCTACATAACGAAGATCATATCCTATATGGCGGCGATATATCCCGACGCCTCGCTGATCCTGCAGAACGGCTTCCGCGCGCTGTCCGTCGACTCCGTGCCGATCGTGATGATCAGCCGCGACATTACCTC
>JAGDCE010000259.1 GCA_017958705.1 Clostridia bacterium | reverse complement strand
GATACTCGTGCTGATTACGCTCGGGAAGACTCTCGAATCGTATTCGAAGGGCAGGACGACGAGCGCGCTAAAAGGCCTGTCGGAACTTATGCCGGACACGGCTCACCTGATAAAGGACGGCGGCGAGATCACGGTCGGCGCCGCGGAGCTGAAAGTCGGCGACGTGTTCGCGGTCTATCCCGGCGAGAAGATACCGACGGACGGCGTCGTTGTTGAGGGAAGATGCACGGTCGACGAATCGTCACTGACCGGAGAGAGCGTACCGGCGGAAAAATCGCCGGGCGACAACGTCAGCGGCGCGACGATCAACCGCACCGGTTACGTCAGATGCCGCGCGACGGCGGTAGGCGAGGACACGACGCTTTCGCATATAATCAAAGCCGTCGCCGACGCGTCGGCGTCAAAGGCGCCGATCGCAAAAACAGCCGACAAGGTATCGGGCGTATTCGTGCCCGCGGTGATGATCTTAGCGCTGTTGACCACGGTCGTATGGCTTATCATCGGCCGCGGGATCGGATTCAGTCTCGCGCGCGGGATATCCGTTCTCGTTATAAGCTGTCCGTGCGCGCTCGGGCTTGCGACGCCCGTCGCGGTCATGGTCGGAAGCGGCGTAGCGGCAAAAAACAATATTCTTTTCAAGACCGCGGAATCGCTTGAAGAGACCGGAAAGGTCAAAGCCGTCGTCTTTGACAAGACCGGGACACTGACAATGGGCGTCCCGCAGGTCACCGACGTTCTGCCGTCGGGAATGACAGAAAACGAGCTCGTGTCGGTCGCCGCGGCGCTCGAGGAGAAAAGCGAGCATCCTTTTGCCGGGGCGATAAGGACTTACGCGTCCTTGCGCGGCGCCGCGCCCGCTTCGTGCGATGATTTTGAAAACGTTCCCGGCAGAGGTCTTTCCGGTACGGTGAACGGTGCCGTCGCTTTCGGCGGGAATCTCGCTTATATCAAAGAGCATTGCGAAATTTCTCGTGACGCGGAAAGCTCCGCGGCGGCGCTGTCGGATCAGGGAAAAACCCCTCTGTTCTTCGCGTACGGCAGCAGGCTCGCCGGGATCATCGCGGTAGCCGACACCGAAAAGGAAGACAGCGCCTTCGCGGTGCGGAAATTGTATGAAATGGGCGTCGCCGTCACGATGCTGACCGGCGACAACGAACGGACCGCAAAGGCGGTCGGCGCGCGGATCGGCATAGATGACGTGATCGCCGGCGTTTTGCCGCAGGAAAAAGAGGCGGTGGTTCGGCAAATATCAAACGATAAAAAAGCCGCGATGGTCGGCGACGGGATTAACGACGCGCCGGCTCTGACCGCCGCCGATATCGGCATCGCGATAGGCGCCGGGACGGACATAGCCGTCGACGTGGCGGACGTAGTGCTGACAAAGAACGCGGCGGCTGACGTCGTAAACGCCGTAAAGCTTTCACGCAGGACGCTGCGCACGATTTATCAAAACCTGTTCTGGGCTTTCATCTACAACGCCGTCTGCATACCCGTCGCGGCGGGAGCGTTCAGCGGCCTCGGACTCACGCTCGACCCGATGATCGCGTCGGCTGCGATGAGTCTTTCAAGCTTCTGCGTCGTGATGAACGCGCTGAGGCTCAACCTGTTCAAACCGGTAAAATTTGAAAACAATGAAGCGCCCGATAAGGCGCGGGAAAATGTTACGGAGGAGAATAACATGGAAAAAACGGTATTTATCAAAGGTATGATGTGCCCGCACTGCGAGGCGAGAGTAAAAAAAGCGCTCGAGGCGCTTGACGGCGTGGAATCCGCCGTAACGAGTTACGAAAAAGGCACGGCATCCCTGACGCTGTCAAAGGACGTGCCGGACGACGTCATCAAAGCCGCCGTGGAGGAACAGGGCTACGAATTCGTCGGCTGATCATAAAACGTTCTCCGCGCTCGGGCGGATGAAGCTCATGATCTGTTCTATCTCATACCGCAGACCGGCGACGGCTGCGGTATATTCTTTTCCGTCGCCCGATTCCACGGCGCCGAGCAGCCGCTGCAGCGCCGTATCGATGCCGTCCGCCTCGCCGCGGTCGACGAGCATGATCACGGCGGGCTTGCCGCGCTTCCATTTGTCCCGCAGTCCGTCGAGCGCCTCCGCCGCCTCCGCCGGATCGTTCGGCATCCCGTCTGTGTATGTGAGAAGCTCCGAAAAAAAGCCCGACAGATATGCGGTCGATGAAAAAACGTATACGACGGCTGCCGCCAGCAGCGCCGCGGATAAATACAGAGCCCTCATTTTTCTCCTCCCTTCCTGCGTTTTTTGACTATACGTACGTTCGACACCTCGTCGCACGTCATGACGAAAACTTCGTTTGCGGTCAGACCCTCCTCGCCGAGGCGCTTCATCAGCCAGCGCTCGTTTTTGCCGAGCGCGGCGAGATTCTCGCGGTTGATCACGCCGTCAGATATGACGAGCCGCGCCATGCCGCGCTCCCGCGCCGCGACGCCGAGATCCTCACGCGACGGCGGTGACGCCGCGGCGCGCAGCAGCACGGAAATGCTGCCGCTCTCCTCCATTACCGCGTAATAGACGTCACCGGGATCCGCGACGCCGTTCGAGCGCAGCTCTGACATAAGTTCTTCGACCGTCACCCGCTGACGCAAAAGCTCCGCCCGGTCGATTTTGCCGCGGTCGATCAGGATGCTCGGCCGTCCGACGAAGATCCGTTTGAGACCCGGTACGCGCGTAGTCAGATACGAGGCGATGACCTCGAGGCATACGACGGCGACGACCGGGACGATCCCGTATGAAAGCGGTATGCTCTGGCTTGCGATGGGCTGAGAAGCGATCTGCGACAGTATCAGCGTACTGACGAGCTCCGACGGCTGAAGCTCTCCGATCTGCCGCTTTCCCATGAGCCTGAACACGGCGAAAAGCACCGCGTAGATTATAACCGTGCGAATGAAAATAACAGCCATAAAAAACCCCGGTCCGATTATCGACGGACCGGGGTCGTTTTATTCTGTTCAGTCGAGAAGTTCGAGGATGCGGCAGGTCAGATCGTAAACGCGTCCGACGGATGCGACGCCGAGCCGTTCTCTGACGGAATGGACGTCGTGAAGCTCGGGACCGTACGAGATGCAGTCGAGGCCCGGCAGCTTGTCGGCGAAAAGCCCGCATTCAAGCCCGCCGTGAGTCGCAGAGATCACAGCTTCGGCGCCGTATACGTCACGGTACGCCTGAAGCGCCTTATCGCGCAGCGGCGATACTTTTCTGTATTCCCAGCCTGGATACGCGCCGTGCGTTGTCACCGATCCGCCGAGCAGCTCCGTCACCGTGACGACTCTTTCAAGCAGTTCCTGTTTGCGCGTGGCGACGGACGAACGGATCGCGTAGCTGTAATCGAAGCTGTTTTCGCCGAGTCTCAGCACGCCCATGTTGAGCGACGTCTGCACGAGTCCTTTCAGATCCGGATCCATATGCTGAATGCCGTAAGGCAGGATGCGAAGCGCCGTGAGCACCTTAGAGGTATCGGAAAGCGTCAGCGCGTCTTTAGGCTTCTTCACCTTTTTCACGGTAAGCGTCACGCCGGGATCGCAGCTCTGAAGCTCGAATGAATAGATCCCCGCGTATTTTTCAGCCAGCGCCTCGAATCTTCTGCAGTCGATTTCCGACACGACCGCGACGGCGACGGTCTTTCCCGGTATCACGTTGTCAAATTCGCCGCCGCTCATTGCGCAGATGCGCAGGGGCATGAGCTTCGCCGCCGCGAACAGGAACCTGCCCGCGAGCAAGTTCGAGCTGGCGCGCTCCTTGTCTATATCACAGCCGGAATGACCGCCGAGAAGACCGCCGATCGTGATCTCGTACGCCTGTACTCCGTCGCCGCATTTCTCGCGGCTGACCGGGATAGAGCAGTTGGCGCGGACGCCGCCGGCGCAGCCCGCGGTGAAAACGCCCTCCTCCTCGGAGTCGATGTTGAGCATCCGTCTGCCCGTAAGCCTCGACGCGTCGAGCCCCGCGGCGCCGAACATACCGGTCTCCTCATCGGTCGTGAATACCGCTTCGATCGGCGGATGCGAAAGGGTGTCGTCATCGAGTATCGCGAGCGCCATCGCAACGGCTATCGCGTCGTCGCCGCCGAGCGACGTGCCTACGGCGTGCAGATATCCGCCGTCGATGCTGAGCTTTATCGGCTCCCTCGCCATGTCAAGCGGATCGTCCGGGTTCTTTGCGCAAACCATGTCGAGGTGGCCCTGGATTATCACCGGCGCCAGATCTTCCCTGCCCTTCGAGCCCTTTTTATATATTATCACGTTGTTGTATTCATCGCGGTAATACTCAAGCCCGCGCTTTTCCGCAAAATCGACGCATATATCGCTTATCGCTTTTGTGTTGCCGGATCCGTGCGGCACCGACGATAAAAGCTCGAAAAATTTAAACACAGACAACGGTCTGCACTGTTCGGTAAATTCCATAAACTGACCTCACTATATTATTTCCGCGCGGCTGTCTCACAGTTCGCGGTCAGCAGTATTATACCATTCCGGCGCTGAAAAATCAAGTACTGTTTTGAAAAACAACGGAGTTTTCGTTCATCAAATTTACACATTTATTTCAATCTTATGTCTTGATTTTCATTATGTGCTGTGCTATAATGCAATTCACAACCGCAACGGAGACATAGCTCAGCTGGTTAGAGCATTCGCTTGACGTGCGAAAGGTCTAGAGTTCGAATCTCTCTGTCTCCACCAGAAAAAACCTCGTCGAAAGACGAGGTTTTTTAACTGAATCCACCCTTGCGGGTGGATTTTATTTCACCTTTTACGTTCTTATTTACCCGTCGGATACGACGTCAGCGCGAGATTTTTAACGTACATTGTATGGTCGAACGTACCGATAGTCTCCCAACCCATATTCATGCCGCTGATACACAGTTGTTTGATCGAGCCGGCTTTGAAATAGCCGTCGCCGCGGCCGCGTTCGAACATATCGTCGAGATACGGTCTGATATCGATCTCTATATGCACCCAGTCGCCGTTCGGACGCGGCGCGCCGTCTTTCCAGAGGCTTTCGCCGGGATAGACGTATTTTGAGCCTATGGAGTAGATCATCGCGCCGGACGCGTCGGCTTTGCCGCCGTCGTAGCCGACGTAATGCTCATTTTTATCGACCCGGTTATCGAAAAGCTGGATCCCGAACCAGCAGAAATCGTTTGTGTTTATGCCTTTGACGTAGAAATAAAGCAGGAACTGCGCGGCGCGCACCCAGTCGCCGTCTATCGCGGTCTCTTTATAATCTCCGAGGCGGATATCCATTGAAAGCACGATCTTCCCGCTTCTGCATTTATAGTATTCACGCGTGTAGCTGTCGAGATCCGCGTATCCGAAATCGTCCTGTTCTATCAGCAGATGCGGCCAGTAATCGCCTGCAACGGCAGGCCTGCCCTGATAATATGCGGACGTATCGAGGCGGAAAGTCATCATATTCTCTTCCGGATCGTATGAAAACTGACGCCATTTACCGTCCGTTATCGTACTGTCGCCGGCTTCGATGATACATTCGGACAGATCCGGCCCGGAGTCCCATTGCGCCAGACGCCAGCGCACCGTGGCAAGATTGACTTTGCCGCCGTAAAAGCTGTGCTTGCCGAACGTTTTGATGGCGTCACCGTTGCTGTGGTCCTTCTGCGTGATGAGCCTCATCCCGGTCTCGAACTTAATATCGGGTATTATCTGCATTCCGTTGTCCTCCTTCTGCTCTTCTCCGGTCGTCTCCTCTGCGGTCGTTACCGTTCCCGCCGCCGTATCCGGCTCCGTCGTCACGTCCGTCACGGTCTGAGGATCATGCGGGTGCGTGCACCCGGCACAGGCGCAGATCATAAGCGCGGCGAGAAGCGCTGACGCATATTTCTTCATAGTCTCTCCCTTTCTGTATTCATCTTATTATAACACGGTGAGACGGCCGTGTCAACAGAAATTTTCGG
>JAGDCE010000258.1 GCA_017958705.1 Clostridia bacterium | reverse complement strand
TGACGCCAGCCGTCAAGCACCTTGTCGGCGCGGTCGTAGCAGCCGGACTTCTCAAGCGCGCGGAACATATAGTAGTTCATCGAGAACGTGCAGCGCGGCACGTCCGCTTCGAGCGTGCGCTCCATCAGAGCGCGGGCTTCGTCGCCTTTGACGGCGTCCGCGAGGACCGCCCAAAGCGTCGTATGCTCCGAGAAATCGCTGCGCGACGGCGTGTTGCGGTACATACCTTTTTCTTCGTCGTAGCAGTATTTTCTGACGAGCGCGTTGATCTGCTCGGCGCGCGCTCTGTAGTCCGACGCCGCGCCGGGCTTGCCGGTCGCCTCCGCGATCTCGGCGGCGGCGGTCAGCGCCGCGGAATACATGAGGTTGGAGATCGTCAGCGGCTCTTCTCTGCCGCCGTCCGGGATACCGACGAACCAGCCCGGCACCCAGTCGACGTACGCCCAGTACGGCGTGGCGCCGAACAGGCCGCGCTCATCCTCAAAGCTCTTAAAGCTCTCGAGCACGCGGTCGATATTGCCGGTCAGCGAGCGGACAAATTTCATATCGCCCGTATAGTGCATGTAATCGCGGATCATGAAGATGAAGAACAGCGAGAAATCCGGTATGACCTGAACCATGGTCGACGGATAGTTCGCCTGGATCATGCCGTCGGGGATCTGCGAGTGCGCGAGATCCGTGATGCACTTTTTCTGCATACGGGTGTCGGAGATGAAGCGGTAGGTGAACAGCGCCTCGTTGGCGGAGTCCATATCGTACTGCTGCTGTTCGTAATACGGGCAGTCGACGTAGATCTCGTGCATACAGCAGCGTACGGTGTTGATGCTGACGTCCCACATCTTATTGAGCTCGGGATCGGAGCACTCGAATTTCGCTATATCGTGCATCGGGTAGAAATATTCGCGGTATCCGGCACAGAGGATCTCGACGTCGGCGCCGTTGTCCGCCTCGAAGCGCACGTATCTGAACGCGCGGTACCAGAACGGCTCGATCGTCTGCGGCCCGCCGCTGCATTCGACGAAATCTGCCGCGTTGCCGGCGATAAGTCCGCCCTTTTCGTCGCGCATATTCTTGTACCAGCCGCCGTCTTCGTTTTTCGTGAGCCGGCATTCGGCGTAGATTATCTTGACTTTCGTGCCGGCGGGGGCTTTGATCGTGAATTTCACCTTCGCGGTCGTGTATTTCCCGGCGTCCAGTTCGTTTTTACCGTCATGGATGAACGGCTTTTCGGGATAAGTCTGCATCTGCGGGATCGGACGCGGCGCGATGATATACGGCTCGCTGCAGCCGCAGGTGTTGAAGCTTTTGCTCGGCAGATCAACCTCGTACCACGTGTGGCAGGACACGGGCGTCAGCTTTTGAGTTGCATGATGGATCTCGAATTCCGGGATAGAGCTGTGCAGTCCGGCGCAGTGCTGAAACGACACGCCGTCGTCGCGCAGGCATTCCCAGGTGCCGTCGGTGTAAAAAGACCTGTCCTCGCCGTCGACGGTCAGCTTCGCCTGAAGCCACGCCGCGGCGCGGTCCTTTTTGTACGTGGAGATGAATCTCTCAGCGTTGACGTGCATGACTTTCATGACGAGCTCGTTTTCGCCCGGCACAAGCTTGTCGCCGCAGTCAACGGTGTCGTAATATCTCTGATAATAGGAGCCCTGACACGGACCTTCACAGCAAAGCGCGCCGTTTAAATACAGCTGATAACGCGTGTCTGCGCACGCGTCGATCACAAGTTCGTTTTTCTGCCCCGCCGTGAATTTCTTTTTGAAGTAATAAAACGTCGTTTCAGGCCTGAATTCGTCGACCCTGATCCAATATCCGTTCATAACAGATCCTCCGAGGTGTTTTTTTTGATTTTATCATAACACGGTGCCGAATAATACCGCATAAATGTAAACAATGAAAAAAACGCGGCAGACCTTCGGCGCGGCGTGAAAAGGAAGTATTTTGGAATTTCTTTGCCGCGCCGAAAATGAAGACGCCCGCAAGCGAGCTAACGAAGAAATGAAGACGCTTCGCTAATGAAGACGCTCCTTCGGAGCTGATTAAGGAACGCGGGCGTCTTCGCTTCATTAGTGAGCGCCGGGGTGCGAACGTCTTCATTAGGGCGTTAGCCCGTCTTCATTAGTGAGCGAAGCGAACGTCTTCATTAAACCGACTGAATATGAAAAGCAGACTGATTTTAATTTCAGCCTGCTTTTGTTAAGTGCTCACCTGCTCACCGCGCTTACGCGCAGTGAAAAACTTCGTTATCGAGCTTGCTCATTCGGCAGCCCGATATGATGCTGCGCTTTATTTTATTATTTTAAGAGTATCTATAGTG
>JAGDCE010000257.1 GCA_017958705.1 Clostridia bacterium | reverse complement strand
TCGCAAAGGAAAAAGGCCTGATCAGAAGCGAAGGCAAGGAATACGTCTTCCGCGACGGCGACGTCGTTGTTATAAGATTTAACGTTTAAGGGCACCAGCCCTTTACGACTACCCATAGCGCAATTGGATAGAGTATCAGATTCCGATTCTGACGGTTGGGGGTTCGAATCCCCCGGGGTAGGCCATGAAAAAGCGGCGATTTGCCTACCGGCAAATCGCTGCTTTTTCAACTGAATCCGTCCTACGGGACCCCCCCATTGCTCACGAGTTCGCAACGGGGAACCCCTATCACGGACGGGTTAAATCCACTGCGTGGATGAAATCGCTGCGCGATGAAATCCGCTCGACGCGGGTGAGAGGAGAACGGTATGAAAATGCTTGCGGATCTGTTCCTGACGTTTTTCAGGATAGGTCTGTTCACGTTCGGCGGCGGATACGCCATGATATCGATGATCGGCAATATCTGCGTCGACCGGAAAGAATGGATAACGAACGATGAAATGGCGGATATCACGGTAATAGCCGAGTCTACGCCCGGTCCCGTCGCGATAAACTGCGCGACGTACGTGGGCTTGAAGAAAAAAGGCTTTGCGGGCGCCGCCGCGGCGACGCTCGGTGTGATCCTGCCGTCGTGTCTGATAATCCTTCTGATCTCGTTCTTCCTTGACAGGTTCCTTGAGATCAAATGGGTCGCGAGCGCGTTCCGCGGGATAAGGATCGCCGTGGCGATACTGATAATTGACGCCGCTGTCAGGATGATCGGGAAAACGGAGAAAAAGCCGCTGCCGCTGATCATCCTTTCCGTGTCGTTTATAGCGATGATCCTTATAGACGTCTTTGCGCTGCGCGTCTCGACGATCGTTCTGATGCTGGCGGCAGCCGTCGCCGGCCTCGCCGTTTATCTCGTTAAACGGCATCGCGATAAGGAGGAGATGAAATGATCCTCCTCGAACTTTTGGCGGGATTCCTTGAGATCGGTCTGTTTTCGTTCGGAGGCGCGTACGGCGCGATCCCGCTGATCCGCGAGGTCGTACTGTCGTACGGCTGGATCGGCGAAGAAGAGCTCTCCTATATGATCGCGGTAAGCGAGAGCACGCCCGGACCGATAATGATAAATATGGCGACGTATATCGGAAGCGTGAAAGCCGGCGTGCCGGGCGCTCTGATCGCCACCGCCGCCGTCGCTCTGCCGGCGTTCGTCATAGTGATTATACTCACCGCCGTTTTTAAAAAGCTGACGGAAAACGGTGCGTTCAAGTCGATCCTCGGATCGCTCAAAAACTGCGTCGCGGGCGTTATCCTTGCGACCGGCGTATATATGATGTTCAACGTCTGCACGGGCGGCGTCGGCATCATGTCCGTCGACCTGCCCGCGATAATACTGGCGGCGGTCCTCGGCACGTTGTATTTCGGCGCGAAAAAGGTGATCGGAAAAGGCGTTTCGCCGATAATACTCATCTGCGTCGCGGGCGCGGCGGGCGTTATGATCTACGGATTCTGACGGCCGGTCCGCGCGGCGCGGCAAAACTTCGCGTAAAAAAAGCGCTCCCTTCGGAACGGGGCGCTTTTTTTATTTTATACCGCCGTATACTTTTGACGATTTAGACAGCCGCCAGATGTACGGGTCTCCGCCGTCGCGTTTGCGAAAGATGAAGTCGTACGTGCCCGCTGACGCGCTGTTCTTGTAGAAAGACACAGTCAGCCGGTACGTGCTCTCGGTCTCTTCCGCTTCATGCACCGTCACGTCGACGCTGCATTCCGTCGTCTGACCGACCTGGATGAACGCGTCGATCTTTTCAAGATACGAATACATCGCCGTCGATCTTACCGTCGCCTTCCTGTTCCCGCCGAAATACGTATAAACGGTGTTTTCGTAGTCGGAGACGGGTATCAGAGTGTTGACGGAGAGCTCAGGATACTTCTCGCTGAACAAGTCCATCATCTGCCGGTCCGCGGAATAACGCGAATAAAACGTACCGGAAAGATAATTCAGCACGACGTCGACGTAATCGCCGGCGCGGTCGGAGAACGAGTCGAAAGTTATCACCTCGTCGCCGAAGCAGACGATTTTCGACAGCTCCGCAAGCCTCAACACGACCTCGTCGTCTTCCGTGAGCACCGTGACCGTCGCCTCCGCCGAGTAATCGTTTTTATCGATCCCGAGTATATCGCAGATGACGTCACCTAGCCGCCCGCCGCAGGAGCACAGAGACAGCGCCGCGGCGGCGACTATTATATATATTAAAATCTTTTTCATTTGATGATCCCGTTTCTGATGAGCTGACGCGCGTATCCCATACGGCACGTCGTTTTGCAGTGCTCTATGCGCACGCATCCGAGCGCCTCGCACAGATAAAGGTGCGCGAGCATCCCGGCGTATACCGTGTCGTATCTGTCGGGCGTGTGCTGCCGCGCGAGCTTTTCCGCCTCCACAGTGTCGTAGACGAGCCCGCGAATGAAAAGACGCAGTTCCTCCGCCGACAGACTTTTCGCGTTCCTGCCCGTCACGGCTCTGAAAAGCCGGAACATACCGGCGGAAGTGCCGCCGCTCGCGAAAAGCGTCGCGCCTTCGGGCGCCTTTATGCCGGCTGAGAATCCCCGCACCGCGCTTTTGATCCGCGCCGCCTGCTCCGGGGTGGGGAATATGCCGATCCCGAACTCGTGACAAAGCGATCTGCTGCCGAACGGCAGACTGACACTGACCCGCACTTCGCCGCCCTCGATGACGTTTATCTCGGTCGAGCCGCCGCCCATGTCCGTAAGTACTCCCGTGCCGGGGTTGCCTGCCTGCAAAAACGCCTCACAGCCGAGGCGCGCCTCCTCCTCGCCGCTGATTATCCGCAGCGTAAGACCGGTTTCGGCTTTTATGCGCTCACAGACCTGTTCGGCGTTTGAAATGCCGCGAAGGCTCTGCGTGGCGTACGGAAAGATCCGTTTTACACCGTTTTCCGCGCATACGGCGGCGAATCCGTTCATAATATTAACAAGGACGCCGATACATTCGTCGTCGAGCACGCCGCCATCCTTGTGATCGGCTATCATATCGCGCTCTATGTATTTCGCCGTCGCCGTGAGTTTGTTGTTATTATATTTGTATATCTCCGCTTTCGCGGTGTTCGATCCAATATCTATAACGGCAAATTTCAACTTCTCATCTCCGGTCGTTTCGCTTCACTTATATAGTACGATACCGGTGTTTAATACGTAAAAACAGATTGTAAAAAAATATGAAATAGTGAAGGGGTGAGACGTTTGTTCGCCGGTATTCCCGCCGCGCTGTACGGCTTTATTTATCTTTTCTTGAAGGTGTCGGAATCCGACGCTTTCCCGCCGCCGCTGTCCGCCGCGGAGGAGGCGGAATGCTTCCGCCGCATGAAGCGCGGCGACAGGGAAGCGCGGCAGAAGCTGATCGTGCATAATCTACGGCTCGTCGCGCATATAGTAAAAAAGTACTACTCGCAGTCGGATCAGGAGGAGCTGATCTCGACCGGAACGGTCGGTCTGATAAAAGCCGTCGACACGTTCGATCCGTCGAACGGCACGCGCTTCGCCACATACGCCTGCAGATGCCTGCAGAACGAGATACTGATGCAGTTCCGCGCGCAGAAGAAATTCAAAGCCGAAGTCTCTGTGAACGACGCTGTCGACACGGATAAGGACGGCAACCCGCTGACGTACGGCGATATCGTTTCAAGCGAAGGCGATATCGCGGACGAACTCGAATTCAGATCTCGCGCGCAAAAAGCGGTCGACTACGTTATGAACGGTCTCAGCGGCAGAGAGAAGCGGATCGTAGTGCTCCGATACGGCCTGTGCGGCGGCGAGCCGCTGACGCAGGCTGAGACCGCGAAGATACTCGGGATATCGCGTTCATACGTTTCGCGCATCGAAAAATCTGCGCTTCAGAAGCTCCGCACGCATATGAAGCGGCTCGGGTACGAATAAAAACACATGTTACGGAATAAATATATATAAAAAACACGGAGGTATC
This sequence comes from Clostridia bacterium, assembly GCA_017958705.1. Classification (GTDB taxonomy): domain Bacteria; phylum Bacillota; class Clostridia; order Oscillospirales; family CAG-272; genus UBA1248. The sequence goes on along the minus strand of JAGDCE010000257.1, from coordinate 1,782 downwards.
GGTTTGAACAACGGTTTCATAAACTGGACGGCGTACAGCTGCGACGCCGTCGCCGAAGCGGGCGGCGAATACATCCTGCAAAACGATCTGCCGGACGTGCGAAAGATCGTACACGTCTGCTCGCAGATCAAAAAGAACGAATGTTATCTCGAGGGCCAGACGGCGTCCGCGGAAGGAACGGTCGGCTACAGTGTGCTTTACGTCGGCGACGACGGCGATCTGCACAACTCGTCGTATGAGGCGGCGTTTTCGGCAAAGACTCAGCTTCGCGACGGCGACGGCGCGGAGGTCTGTGACGCCGTATTCATGCCGGCGGATACGCAGGTACGCCTCGCGAACCCGCGCAAGTTCTCGATAAGGAGCAGGATCCCCGTCGCGTTCACCGTATATTCCAGACGCGAATGGGAGCCGTTCATAGACGGTGTGCAGGACGCCGGTCTGCAGTACGACGGAAAAAGCGGCTGCACGTTCGACGCGGCGCAGATAAAGGAAAACGATATACCGTACGCCGAGGATCTTCGCATCCCGGAGCAGTATCCCGAGCCCGACAGACTGTTATACGGCTGCGTGGCGGCGGGGATACCGACGGTGACGCCGTCCGACGGCTCGGCTGAGATCACGTTCGCCGCGGACGTGATGACGGTGTACCTTACGGAGGAATCCATCCCGGTATCGTACAAAACGTCTGTGACCGTGACGCATACGGTCGACGACGACGCCGTGAAAGCCGGCTCCGTCTGCCGCGCATCGGTTTACGTGACCGATCCGCGATTCTCGCTCACGACGGATAAGAGCGGTCAGCTGCGCACGGTCGAACTCGATCTGTCTTATTCGCTGTCGCTGTTGTGCGAGACGAAAAACGATATAACGTATATCGCGGATATGTTCTCGACGGAAAAAGAAAGCTCGGCTTCGTACAAAGAACTGACGTTGCGCCGCGCCGTGCTGCCGTATACCACACATATCACCGTCAGCGGGGAAGCGGAGGGCAGACCCGACACGCGCATCGTGCTGGCAACGGCGGAATGCGGCGCGGTTACCGCGGAGACAGAGAACGGTCAGACCGTATGCGAAGGCGATATACAAATCTACACCGTGTACGAGGAAAACGGCGTCTGCGAGAGCGGCGCGCTTACCGTGCCGTTCAGAGCCGTCCTGCCGTACGCCGTGCCAGACGGCGCATCGTATTCGGTCACCGCGGCGGTCGGCATACCTTCAGTCAGAGCTGACGGCGGAAAGATCTATTCCGACGTCGAGCTTTACGTCAGACTTACCGGAGAGCAGACGGAGACCGTAAACGCCCTGAGCGTGTTCAAGATCAGCGACACCCCGCTCTACAGAGACAAAGTATCACTGCGCGTATATAAACCGCGCGGACAGTCGCTGTGGGAAGTGGCGAAGCGTTTCAAAGTTCCGGTGAACGAGCTTGCCGCGGCAAATGAAGACGTCAGCGGCGGCGTTCTGATCATTCCGTGATTTACGGCGGAGAGGAGCGGCGCGGATCATTCCGCGCCGTTTTTGGCGGATAGAAAAGAAACACCCGACAAAGTGTAATAAAGCTAAAAAAGAGTAAGAAAAGGGATTGACAAGAGGGAAAAAAAGTGATATATTAGACAGGCGCTCGGAAAGCGGGAGAGCGGGGAAGCGGGGACGCGGAGCCGAAGGAAAGCATAGGGGCGGCGGCACGTGACGGACCTGGAGGTCAGTGCGGCTGAAAAAAAGTTAAAAAAACTCAAAAAACTTTTTGAAAACCACTTGACAAACGGGACGGAATGTGATATA
>JAGDCE010000256.1 GCA_017958705.1 Clostridia bacterium | reverse complement strand
GGCCGTGCAGATACCGCAGCACCGCTATGCTCTCGTCTTTGTGAGAGGGCAGGACGAGGTGGCGCACTATCACGCCGCGCCGCATCATGCCGTCGCCGTCGCATTCGCAGCCCCCGCACTGGCGCAGCATCTCGGACAGCGCCTCAGCGGCGATTCCGGGATAGTCCGGCGCGCCGGAATATCTGCCCGACAGCTCCGGACTCACGTACTTGAAATCCGGCAGATATATATCGACGTACCCGTCGAGCCGCCGCAGAGTTTCCGTCCGCTCGTAACCCGACGTGTTGTAAACGACCGGCACCGACGGCCTGTAGATATCGAGCGCTGAGATTATATCGTTCACGTACGGCGTGGGTGAGACGAGATTTATATTATGACAGCCTGCGTCCTCAAGCTCTTTGAATATTTCGGACAGCCGCCCAACCGTCACCGCCTTTCCCGCGCATCCGTACGACAGCGGGCTGTTCTGACAGAAAACGCAGGACAGAGGACAACCGGAGAAGAAGATCGCGCCCGAGCCGCAGCGGCCGGAGATCGGCGGTTCCTCGTAGTAATGAGGCGCCGCTCTGCCGATCCGAAGGCTGTCACAGCCGCACAGGCCGCGCTTTTCCGGGCGTGCCGCGCCGCATTTTCTCGGACAAAGTGTACAATTTAACATAAAAATCCTTTACAAACGCGCATTTAAGGTATATAATGAAGAAAAAACGGAGGTATATACCGTGTGGGAAGAACTTGACAGACTCTGTGAGCGGGCAGTCGATAATTATCTCGTTCCGTCCGCGGCGGTCGCGGTGGGCGACGGCGACGGAGTGTATTATAAAAAAGCGTTCGGGTATTCGCGCGTTATCATGAACGAGGACAAGCCTGACGGCGTGTTTCACGGACCGATCCCGGAGAACGCCGTAAAGGCGACGACGGACACCGTATACGACATGGCGTCACTGTCGAAACTGATATCGACGACGATGGTCGTCCTGCGCCTCGTGGAGGAGGGCGAGATGACTCTTGCCGACACGGTCGGCAGATATTTCCCCGACGCACCGGAAGACAAGCGCGACATCTCCGTGAAACAGCTTATGACGCACTGCAGCGGTATCACCGCTCATTTCAATCTCGAATCGGAGTGCGCCAAGGGCTTCGACGTCCCGCACGCGGTGCTGAACTATCCGCTGAAATACAAGGCGGAGACGAAGGTCGAGTATACCTGCATGGGATACATACTTCTCGCCGGAATGGCCGAGGTCTGTACCGGCAAAAGGCTCGACGCGCTCGCAGACGAACTCGTCTTCGGACCGCTCGGGATGAAGCGCACGGGCTACTGCCCGTCGGAGAATCCGAGGTTCGAAGGCGCCGATATAGCGACCGAGGAATGGTCGCCGCGCCTTGAAAGATACATCAAAGGCGTCGTACACGATGAGAACGCGAGATGGTCCGGCGGGATCTCCGGCAACGCGGGCGTGTTCTCGTGCCTTGACGATCTGTGCAGATTCGGTACGATGCTGTCGCGTCACGGCGAATTTGACGGAAGATTCCTGTCGCCGCGCACGTTCGAGCTCGCGATAACCGACCACACGCCGTACGGACCGGAGCACAGAGGCCTCGGCTTCCAGCTTACGAACGGCGGCTACAGCGCCACGGGCGATCTGTTCGCGCCGAACTCATACGGTCATAACGGCTTCACCGGAACGTCGCTTTACTGCGACAGACAGACGGGTATGTACGTGATACTGCTGACGAACAGAGTCCACTACACGCGGCAGAACGACGGCCTTTACCGCTTCCGCCGCACGCTGCACAACGCGGCGACCGCCTGTTATCCGCGTATGATTATACAACACTGAAAAATATTTGTTGTATAGTGTTTGTTGAATTTTTGTAAAAAGGTGATTTTATGCTGAAAAAAATAGCGGCCGCGGTGCTGTTTCTCTCGTTTTTGCTTGCTCTTTCGCCGTCGGCGGAGATGAGCGGGGAGGAGCTTTATTACGCGGTCGATCTTTCCGAGGGCGAGCTGCCGCGCGGTACGGACGTCACCTTCGGCGAGGACGGTTACATAGGCGCGGAGCGCGGAGCGCTCGTAATGGAGGCGTCGGCTACTTATCCGCCGGTCTCGACCGTGCTTTTTCCGTACAGGACGCCCGACGCGCCGTTCACCTACGGATGCGTGATAACAGTCCGCGAGTATCTGTCCGGCGGCTGCTGGTTCTCGCTGTGCTTCGGCGCGGAAAACGAGGACCGGTCGTATCAGTTCACGGTGTTCTGCGGACCTGACGGCGGCGGTGCCTGCTTCAGACACAAGAGCGGACCGTCCACGTGGAGGACGCTTTCATCCGTGCCTTATTCGCGGCTCGAGCAGGCGAGCGGCGCGTTCATCGACAGAGGCGTCTCGGATACTCCGTTCGGCGTTTCCGTCGCCGTAAGCGACGGCGTCGCCTACGGCCTGATCGACGGCGAGCTCGTCCTTGAGGCGAGGATCGCGGGCGGCGCCGAAGGCTTCGTCGGCATCGACGGCAGAGGAGTGAAGCTTGATGCGGAAAACGTGACGGTGTCTTCACAGCTGCCGCGCCAGGCGTCGGCGAGCGACGCTTTCAACACCGTTCTTTACGAGCCGCAGACCGGCATCGTCAACCCGCCGGCGGTCATCCGCCGCGACAAGAACACGGGCGGCGAATTCTCTGCGGACCGCGCGCTGCCCGCCGCGGTGCTTTTGACTCTGCGCGCCGTCAACGGACAGCTGAGGGTTTACGACGGTGCCGTCGACCTCGGCGATCTCGCATCGCGGCTCGGCCGCTTCGAAGGGCTCGCGCTGCCGGCGTTCTCGGTTTCCGACGAGACGTGCGCGGCGCTGCTCGCGTCGTATCTGACGTCGGAGGGAATCGACGACGCGTTCGTCGTCGTCAACCGCTCGCCGCTCGTAACGGCGTTTTCGGGACTTCCGTTTCTGCGCATCGTCATGGATATGTCGTCGCGCGACGCGGCTGACGTGTCCGAGGTCGTGAAGGTCCTTTATTCAAACAATATCCGCACCGTACTGCTCTCCGCCGCGGCGGCGGACGGCGACACGGTGTATGAACTTCATAAACGGCTCATAACGGTTTGGGCGACCGGCTCTACCGGCGATACCGAGGCCGAAGCCGTGCTGTCCGGCGTCGACGCCGTCGTCACTAACGACCATGACTCCGTCATCGGCTTCCTGCAAAGCGTGACCGAGCCGACCGTCGTACGCCGGCCCGTCGTAATATCCGACGGCGGCAATGGCGACGCCGCGCCGCGCGGATCGCTGCCCGCGATCGTCTCAGCTCTCGAGTACGGCGCGTCGGCAGTCCGCGTCACGGTAAGGAACAGCCGCGACGGCGTGCCCGTAATAAGCGAAACGGAGCTGACCTCCGGTATGTCCGCGGAGCTGCGCATATCGGAATCGAACGTTTCGGCGCTTAAAACGCTGACGTATACCGATCCGCGTGTGAGCGCGGGCGAAGGCATCGCCACGCTCGAGGAGCTTTTTGAAAAAGTCTACCGCGATTTTCCCGACCCGGTGTTTTATCTGCAGGTCTTCGACGGCGGCACCGTCGGGTCCGCGCTCGCGCTGGCGGAGGAATACGATATGAAACAGCGATGCGTGATCCTGTCCGACGACGCGCCGGTACTCGATGCCGCGCTCTCGTCGGGCGCCGCTGTCGCGTATACTGCCGAACTCAACGTCTGGGACGGCAGAAGCGTCGGCTCGTCGCTTTGTTCGCTTTTGCGCGAGCTCGTCAGATACGATTCGGCGTATTACGGCGACGAAACGTTTATGCCGGATGAGTTTCTGCGTCCCGCTTCGCAGAGAGGCGTGTTTGCGGTCGCGTCATCCGGCGGCGCCGGTATACTCGGCGGCTTCGGCGGCTTCACCGCGTCGTCTTCCGAAACGTCGCGTCTGCCTTACGGCCTTTACGCGAGCGTCGGCGAAGACGGCAGGATCGACGCGAGGCTCCGCTATTACGACGGCACGGATCGCGACGTGACCGCGCTGTGCTCGATAATGGCAGTCAGCGGCGAACCCGCGCTCGTCTCCGGCGCGGTTTCGGGAGAAGGGAAGTTCGTCGTCACCTGCCCGCTGACCGCGGAGAACGGCAGCAGATACAGGCTGGCGTCCCGCGTGCTCACGGTGACGGAGCATACGGCGGAAACGGAACCCGACGACGACGAGCCGGCCGCAGTCAGCGCGGCCGTCACCGCGGCGATAATCGCCGGCGGCGCGGCGGTCGTAGCGGGCGGGCTCATAATTCTCGGCGTACTCAACCGCAAAAAGCGGAAAAACGACGCGGAGAAAGATTGAAAGCCGAAAAAAGTCGATTTGACCGGCTATATTTAATAAAATTTTTATATTTACCTGTTGACAAAACGAACCTTTTGTGGTATACTGACCACAATTGTGATTATAAACCACGTATTGTGCCGCCCGAAAAACGCGGTGCGATGAAAGGAAAGAGAATGAGACCCGGGGGTCAGCCTCAGAAGGATCTGACAGTTGGATACAACAGTTCCGTAAAGCTCGTCAAGAGCGGAGGAGCGGCGCTATTGTACGTCGCATCCGACTGCGCGCCGCATATAAGAGCGGCGGCGGAGCAGATCGGCAAAGAGCACGGCGTCCCCGTGGACGGCTCCATGACCATGGCGCAGCTGCAGCAGCTGTGCAGCATCGACGTGGGCTGCGCGGTATGCGCGGTCCGCAGAAAAACAGATACCCGCGGTTAAGGCGTTTTTCCGGAGCCTTGCCCGAAGTATAAAACATAATTCCGTATGAAAGGAGGAAATCCATGCCGACATTCAATCAGCTCGTTAAGAACGGCCGTCAGCAGAAGGTGTACAAGTCCAAAGCACCCGTGCTTCAGAAGAGCTACAACTCACTGAAGAAACGCGCTACGGATCAGAGCTCTCCCCAGAAGAGAGGCGTCTGCACCAAAGTCACCACAGCTACACCCAAAAAGCCGAACTCCGCTATCCGTAAGATCGCTAGAGTCAAGCTTGTCAACGGTCTTGAGGCAACGTGCTATATCCCCGGTATCGGTCATAACCTGCAGGAGCACAGCGTAGTTCTCATACGCGGCGGCAGAGTCCGTGACCTCCCCGGCGTACGTTACCACATCATCCGCGGTACGCTCGATACGCAGGGCGTTGCCAAGAGAATGCAGGGCCGCTCGCTCTACGGAGCAAAGAGACCCAAAACCAAATAATCTCACGTCAGGTGAGAGAGTACAGAAAAGTATTCTTAATATGACGGCATAAATCATACGGAATTGTTTTATATACCGTTTGACCGCCGCATTTACGGATTTTATTTTTCGAGTACCTGTGATATCATAATTCTATATGAAGGAGGGAAGCATAATGCCGAGAAGAGGTCAAATATCAAAGAGAGACGTTCTGCCGGATCCGCTGTATAATTCCAAGCTCGTAACGAAGCTTATAAACAATATCATGCTGGACGGTAAAAAAGGCGTTGCTCAGAAGATAGTTTACGACGCGTTCGAGATAGTTGAACAGAAATCCGGAAAGAATCCTCTCGAAGCGTTCCAGACGGCACTTGAGAATATCATGCCGAAGCTGGAAGTAAAAGCTCGTCGTGTAGGCGGTTCCACGTACCAGGTTCCTATGGACGTACGCCCCGAAAGACAGAGAACACTCGGACTCCGCTGGCTCACGAGATATTCGAGAGAACGCAGTGAGAGAACGATGGCCGCTCGCTTAGCAGGCGAGATTCTTGACGCCATGAACAACACCGGTTCAGCAGTCAAGAAAAGAGAAGATACGCATAAAATGGCTGAGGCTAACAAGGCCTTCGCCCATTACAGAGTTTGATTTCAGGAGTTGTTTTGTAAATGCCGAGAGAATATCCGCTTGAATTAACAAGAAATATCGGGATAATGGCTCATATCGACGCCGGGAAGACGACGACTACGGAACGTATTCTGTTCTACACCGGTAAGACGCACAAGATCGGCGAAACTCATGACGGCTCCGCACAGATGGACTGGATGGAACAGGAGCGCGAGCGCGGCATCACGATAACGTCCGCCGCGACGACCTGCTTCTGGAGAGGGAACAGGATCAATATCATTGATACCCCCGGTCACGTTGACTTCACGGTAGAGGTCGAACGTTCGCTCCGCGTGCTCGACGGTGCTGTCACCGTTTTCTGCGCGAAGGGCGGCGTCGAGCCCCAGTCTGAGACTGTATGGCGTCAGGCCAACAAGTATCAGGTGCCGAGAATGGCGTATGTCAACAAGATGGACATTATGGGCGCCAATTTCTACCGCGTCGTGGATATGATAAGGGAGAGACTCAAAGCCAATCCCGTCCCGATACAGCTCCCGATCGGCCAGGAGGACTCGTTCGTCGGAATCATCGACCTTATGGAGATGGTGGCGGACATAAACTCCACGAACGATCAGGGCAAAGAAGTAATAATCGAAGACATCCCCGCGGACATGCTTGACAAAGCCACGGAGTACCGTGAAAAGATGGTCGAGGCGATAGCCGAGACCGACGACGCTCTGATGGAAAAGTTCATATCCGAGGAGGAGATCACGGTCCCGGAACTGAAAGCCGCGCTGAGAAAAGCCGTTATAGCAAACGAGATAATCCCCGTCTGCTGCGGCACGTCCTTCAAGAACAAGGGCGTCCAGAAGCTGCTCGACGCTATCGTGGACTATATGCCTTCGCCTGTGGACATACCCGCGATCAAGGGTACGATCCCCGGCTCGGGCGAACCGGCGGAGCGCCATCCGAGCGATTCGGAGCCGTTCTCCGCACTCGCTTTCAAGATCATGACGGACCCCTACGTCGGAAGGCTCTGCTTCTTCAGAGTGTATTCCGGCACGGTCACGGCGG
>JAGDCE010000255.1 GCA_017958705.1 Clostridia bacterium | reverse complement strand
TCCGTCGACCGGCGCGGTGCGGTTGACCGCTACGTCGTAGCCTTCCCATCCGGTGTTCTTGTCTCTGTCCGTGTCGAGATAGAACGTCATCCAGCCCTCGGCTGACGGCGGCGTGATTTCGCCCGAGCATTCGGCATAGAGCCAGACGAAGTCCTTGTCACGCGCGATCTTAGCGCCCGTTATATCGTTTCTGCCGCTGTCGTTCTTATAGTAGCATCAGGCGAATCCCGGCCAGTCGCGGTGTATCGTCATGCCCTTGTCGGCACGGTAATACGGCGTCACGTCGCGGAAGCAGTTGAAGCAGCCGATCGTCTTTTCGGGCGAGGTCGCCTGTCTCTGTCTCGCGCCCTTGAAGCGGCGTATATTTGAGGTCAGCTGCAGATAATACGTGTCGAGATAACCGTCCTTATCCGGCTCTATGTCGCGGCTGTGCTCGCGGTCGTACTGGTCGACCATAGCGAGCTGCGTCGAATCCGGATCCTTGATCCACGGTTCCTTGAACAGGCCCATCATCCACTCGTTCCAGCCGGTGACGAACACGTTGTCCGGACCTATATCGAGCGCGCGTTCCCACTGTTCCTGTACGTTGTAGCCGTATTTATACGAATCCTCGTCGAGCAGAGCGTGACCGTATTCCTTCGTATACGATCTGCCGTAAGTCTTTCCGTTGTTGAAGCAGGTGCAGATCAGCTCGTCGTTCGCGTTCTGACCTACGCCGACGGTCATCATCTCGCAGGAGCCGTCCTCGCGGATGCCGTATTTGTTCTGCGGGAAGATCTCGAGCCAGCCCCAGTGATCCGGGCGGTGCGGACCGCCTCTCTTAGTGCCGTATAACGGCTGACCGGCGCGGAACGTGAAGAAATCCCTGATCTCGTCAAGCTGTTTCGTCTCGAAATCGGTCTTGCCTTTCTCGGGCAGCGACTCCCTGTAGCCCATTATCATCGGCTTGCCGTCGAGCATGAACCACAGATCTTTATATCTGCCGGGCTTGTACACGTCCTGATAGATCGCGCGGATCATGAACTCGGACGTCTCGCACGCGCAGAAGTTGAGCATGAACGCGACCTTCGGCACGTTTATGCCGTCCTCTCTCGCCGCGCGCAGACCGGCGAAAAGCGGCTCGTACGCGTCGCGCCAGAGCAGAGCGCCGTTCGTGCAGTCAAATAACAGGAAGTCGACGCCCGCGTCGGCGAGCATCGCCGCGTGGTGTCTTATCACGTACGGGTCGGAATTGCGGTAGAAACCGAATCTCGGTTCGCCCCAGTGCGGCTGTATACCGCCGCCGCCCCAGCCGGGATGATCGCGGTTGTATTCCGCCGCCGGGAATTTTTCAAGCAGCTTCGATACGTTGACCGGCTTCAGATGGACGGCGTGTTCACGCCACGTCCAGTAGAATATACCGACTTTGCGGTCCGGTCTGTAAGCGCCGACGTCCTCGACGGACATGACCTTCCTGCCGAGCATATCGGTCGCCTCCCAGGCGTCGTGACCGTTGTAGATCACCTTTTCGTCCGGTACGGGCTCGTACGCTATATCGTCGTAAGGGCTGTGATCGATAAGCTCTATATCGGAAACGTTCACCGAGCCTTTTATCCTGATAAACACGTCGTGTACGCCCGACCGCGGATCGATATCGCAGCCCGATACGTTCTCACCGCTGCCGTTCGAGAACATCAGCGTGCCGACGTAGTCGCCGTCAGCCGAGTCAAGGAAAATATCGCCTTTTGAAGTGTTGAGCGATCCCGTGAACCTCGCGCGCAGGCCGCGGACGCCGTCGAGCTTCTGCGCCCGAATGACGTACGTCCGGTCTTCTTTTGAATATTCTGGTGCCGACATAATTTGATTCCTTTCTTTACGCCGTACTTTGTTATCTCTATTTTAGCAGATAAGGGAGCCGTTGTCAACGGTTTATTGAAATTTCAGTCGCGCCGTGCGATTATATTGACGGCGCGGTGACGATAATGGGGAAAAGAAAGGAGAGATAAAATGAATATCAAAAGAAAATTCGTAATCTGTACGCTGGCGGTCTCGGTTTTTACGGCGTCTGCCGCAGGTACGACCGTGCTTGCGTCGGACGACGGAAACAAAAAAAACGCCTCTCCGGCAGAGCCGTCGGTCAGCGTGGTGATGCCGGAGATGCCGGAGCGCGCCGAGGCGGTGAAGCACTGCCCGTCGCTGTCATACGGCCTTGAGGTGATAAAACGCGGCAGAAAGCTGCGTAAGACGGCCGTTTTCGGCAACGTAACTTTCTCGGTATCCGATTTTGCGCAGTTCGGCGCCGACGGCGTCGTCAATTCGCTGACGATAACGGGCCTTCCCGATCCCGGAGAGGGCACGCTGAAGCTTGGCGCGCTCGACGCCTTCGAGGGACAGCGCATCCCGTCGGCGCTGATCGACAGACTGTCGTTCATCCCCGCGTACCGAGGGGCGGAGGCGTCGTTTTCGTTTTCGGTCAACGACGGCGACAGCGTCCGGTGCCTGATGAACTGTCCCGGATATCAGCCGGCCGAGCCGGCGATCAGCTCCGGCGCCGTCTTCACAAAGCAGAACGTCAGGGCGTTCGGCGCGCTGACCGTCTCAGCCGCGTCCGAGGTGACGTTTTCCGTACAGAAACAGCCGTCGCACGGCCTGCTCAAGCTCAGCGCCGACGGCAGCTTCACGTATACTCCCGAGGACGGCTTCATCGGCCGCGACAGCTTCGTCTGCGCCGCGACCGACAAATACGGCGCGTCATGCGCCCCGCTCACCGTTACGGTGAAAGTCGAGCGCAACGATTCGCCCGTCAGATATTCGGACGTGAAGAACACGGCGGCGGAATATCCGGCGTATCTGCTCGCCGAGAGGGGGATACTCGTCGGCCAGACCGTGGCGGACGTCTGCACCTTCGAGCCGGACGAGCCGGTCAGCCGCGGCGATTTCATCGTCATGGCTATGAAGGCTGCGGGATACGCGCCTAACGTTTACGGCGCGGGGCTTACGTCGGTTGCCGACGCGTCGGCGCTTTCGGAGTCCGGACGCGGTTACGTCGTGACCGCGATCTCGGCCGGTGTTATCTCGGCTGAGGAGCGTGACGGCGGGCTTTATCTGCGCCCGGCGGATATAATGACCGTCGGCGAGGCTGAGACGCTTATCGCCGCGCTCACCGGCACGGCGGCGTCGGAGAGCGCCGAACCGCTTGACAGAGCCGGCGCGGCGATCCTGCTCGGTTCACTTATCGACGCCCGCAGATGACCGGCGGCACAGC
>JAGDCE010000254.1 GCA_017958705.1 Clostridia bacterium | reverse complement strand
AATTCTACCCGGATACCGACAAGGAGTACGCTCTTCGCGTCTGGATACTCAAGCACAGAGACGATCAGGAGTATTACAACACATGCAAATTCTCCGACCTGATGCCGAACTTTGCAAACTACTGCGATCTGCATTATCCCGTGGATGAGGAGAATCCGGATGAATATCAATGGGGCAGCTTCTACCTGCATGAGGATGAATGCGAACCCGGCTATTACGATTTCGTCTTCACCTATGAGGGAAAAGCGATAGCCACCTTGCTGACCCGCTTCTATGCCGCAAATGAGCTCACCGTCAAATCCGACGCTGAGCTCGAGGCGCTGATGCATGAATGATCGACGCCGCGCCTGACGGGATTTTCGTCAGATACACCGGCGCCGGCGCAAAAACACTTTAATACTTCCGGGGCGGATACTTTCCGCCCCGGCTGCCGTATAAAGGGGGACTTTCGTTTTATAAATGAAATCCTCGGCTGTTTTCGCTGTTGCGCTATATTTATAATAAAAATAATTGTAAAATAATTGTAAAGGTATTGACATATCGGCAATACTATGTTATAATAACCGCTCAGGAGACCTAAAAGGTTTCCTCCTTGCCGCACAAGAAGTGCGGACTTATGTCCAGAAGGAGGTTAATAAAATGGAAAAGGTGCAAGGTAAATACGAGACCCTGTTTATCGTCGATCCTTCTCTCGGAGACGAGGGGATTGACGCGGTCATCGCCAAGTTCAACGATCTTATAGCCGCAAACGGCACCGTTGAAAAGGTGGAAAAATGGGGCACCCGCCAGCTCGCGTACGCGATCGACAAAAAGGCGGACGGCTACTATACGCTTATCAGCTTCACGAGCGATCCCGAGTTCACTCCCGAGCTTGAGCGTATCTTCAACATCACGGACGGCATCATGCGTTCAATCGTCGTAAGACTCGACAAGTAATTTGAGAGAGGTGTTATCGTGGCAAATCTTAATCTTAACAAAGTGATACTCGCCGGCAGACTCGTTGCCGATCCCGAGCTCAAGAAAACCACAAATACCGACAGTTCTGTGTGTTCCTTTACCATCGCGGTAAACAGGAAATACGCAAAACCGGGCGAACAGGCTCAGGCTGATTTCATAGACTGCGTAGCATGGCGTCAGCAGGCGGATTTCCTTTCCAGATATTTCAGGAAAGGCTCTTCGATCTGCATCGTCGGCAACATCCAGAAACGCGCATGGAACGATCAGCAGGGCAACAAGAGATACACCACCGAAGTCATCGTTGACGAGATCAATTTCGTCGACTCCAAGGGAGAGGGACCGAGCAGAGATTTCACGCCCGATTCCGTGCCTGCGGCCCCCGCGTATTCCACGCAGACCGCCGAGCCCGTCAAATTCGACGAGGCTGACGAAGACGATCTCCCGTTCTGATCAGAAACGGCGCGCCGCGGCCGGATACAGCGGTCAAAATAACAGGAGGATTTAATAATGGATAAGGAACAAAAGCCGTTCCGCAACAATATCCGCAGAAGAAAGAAAGTTTGCGCTTTCTGTGCGGACAAAGTGGAATTCATAGATTTCAAAAACGCCGATAAGCTCAGAAAATACATTTCCGAGCGCGGCAAGATACTCCCCAGAAGAGTTATGGGGACCTGCGCGAGACATCAGCGCGAGCTGACGACCGCCATCAAGAGAGCCCGCCAGGTAGCTCTGCTCCCGTATGACGCCGAGGTCACCAGACTGCAGAAGGCGAAGCACTTCGCGACCGCGAAGCCCGAGCCCGCAAAGGTCGAGGAACCCGTGCTCAACGAAGAACTTGTTGACGAGACCGTCGAGACGGCCGTCGAAGAAGTCGTCGCTGAAGAGACCGTGGAGAACACCGTCGAAGCGACCGTCGAGGAATTCGTCGGGGACGCTGCCGAGGAAGCGGCTGAGGCCGTCACCGAGGCTGTCGAGGAAAAAGCCGAATAAAAAAGTGAAAACCGCGGTGATCATACCGCGGTTTTTTGCTTTTCCTCTATTGACATTTGTCCGTCGATGTGATAGAATACGTTCAACAGAGTAGGAGATAAGGCGTAAAGTGCCGTGCGGACGGGGAGTTGCCGCGCGGACGAAAGGAGAGTTCCTGCGGTCGCATCTCCGCATCCCGCTGTGCAAGGCTGAAATATACCTCCCTTGTATCAACAGGAATTCTGTGAAGGGAGGTTTTTGTTATGGAAAAAAGCAAAAAGACGTTTCAGAACAGAAGGAAAATACTTTACCGCATCGCGTTCACGGCGGTTTTCTCCGCGCTCGCGGTCGTCGTCAAAGCGTTCACGAATCTTGCGCTGAACATCCCGGGAGCGGGGATCAAGATCGGGTTTTCCGGCATCTTCACGTTCTTCCCGGCGATCTTCTGCGGACCGGTGTGGGGCGGCGTCGCGTCCGCGCTGTCGGACGTTCTCGGCCATTTCATCGCGCCGGACGGCGCTTATATCCCGTGGCTGACGCTGACGGCGTTCTGCGGCGGCGTGATCAAAGGGCTTTTGTGGAAGGCGCTGAATATCAAGACGGAGAAAAAGGTCCGCATCGCGCTGATATCGGTCTTTGCCGCGATAGGCATTTTCGGCGGAGCGGTGAATATATCGCTCGTACACGACGGCGTTATGAAAGGGATCGTCGCACAACAGGACGAGCTGCCGCTGCGCGGTCAGCTTGAGCGGATGACGCTCTCTCCGCTGTCAAAAATGACCGTCAGCCTCGCAAAATACAACAAGGACACGGTGACGCTGACGGAGCACACCGGAAGCGACACGCTGTTCCGGTACTATGAAGTCGAAGGATATAAAAACACAGTAACGAAGATCGGCAAAGGCGCTTTGTCCGGCTGCACGGGCGAGCTTTATATCCCGGAAACGTATAAGACGATAGCGGATGACGCGGGCGCCGAAAACGTGACGGTGATAAAAGGCGTGAAAGGCTCGGCTGCGGAGGCATACGCCGGAAAGATCGGCGTGCCGTTCGAAGAAGCGGAAGTCACGGAGGCGACCGCCGACGATACGACGGAAGGCGTCGCGTTCAGCGCGACGGATACGTACAGGAAATATCTCGCATCTTATATAAACCTTCTCGCGTTCGGGCTTGAGCTTGCCGGCGTCGTCGGCATACTGTTCGTCGTTATCAATATCATCGCGTCTAAAGCCGATAAAGGCGAGGACGGGCAGAGCAGAGTGCTCGGATTCATCCGCATAGCCGTCGCGTGCGTCGTCGCCGGAGTTATAGTCACGACGGCGAATACTTTCATACTGCGCGAGTTTCTCGCCGCGTGGCAGGGCAGAGCGATACTTATCCTGCTGATCCCGCGCGTCGCGGAGGAAGTGCTCTCCTGCATACTTCAGGCGTATATCATATCGCTTCTGTTCGGCGTCGTATATCGCGGCAAACTGAAACAGTATATAGACAAACTCAACTGATACGGAGACCATTATGAGAAAACTGCACGACGCTGTTTCGCTTTTACTGATACTTGCGTCGCTTTCCGGATGCTCGGAAAAAGACGCGGTGACGACCGAAGAGCCCGATACCGGGCCTGCGATCGTAACGGAGGAAGAGACGCAGACGGAGACAACAGAGGAAGAAATGAAAATTATCGGAGAGATAACGTGGAAAAATGCGCGCGAGACGGTTATCGCGCCGGGTACGTGGGCGCCGAGGATCTGCAGATACGGCGGCGTGCTTCTCGCCGGCGTGGAAAGCCCGGGCGGGATACTCGTTTATAAAAGCGAGAACGGCGGAAAGGCGTGGAAAGATCCCGTCGTCGCGTCGTTTTACCCGGAGCTGAACTGTGCGAACGTAAACTTTTACGCGGACAAAGAAACGCTTTATCTCGCTTACCGTGCTACGTCTTACAACGACGGAAAGCAGTACACGTCGCTGCGCGTCAGCGTTTCGGATGACGGCGGCGGAACGTGGAGAGAACATTCCACCGTGTGCGAATACACGGACGGAAACGGCAGAGGCGGCGTGTGGGAACCGTTTCTTTTCAGAATAAACGGAGAGCTTGCCTGCGTTTATGCGAACGATCATCCGTCCGTCACCGACAGGCAGAACATAGAATACGTCATATGGGACGGAAAGCGCTGGAAAGGCAGAAAGGTCATAAGCAAGGGCACGCTGCACGACTCGCGTGACGGCATGCCGGTGATGTGCCGCACGCCCGACGGCACCTACGTCTGCGTGATAGAGAGCACCGCGGACAGGGATCGCGGCAACCCCTTCGTCCTGAAGGCGTTTTATTCCGACGACGGCGTCAAATGGTCGGAGCCGGTCACGGTCTATACACCGAAAACAAAAGGGTCGAAGGCGGCGGCGCCGGGGATCGTTTACCTTCCAGACGGCAGATACGTGATAACGTTCCAGACGGATGAGGACGCGACGGTAAAAGGCGACCCGACGAGTGTTATGAAATGTATCGTCTCAAACGGAGACGATATCCACGATATCACGGCAGGATCGTTTTCCCCGGCTGAAAACATCTTCGGCACGCCCGACGGAGAGGGCTCCGTATGGACAGGCGTCTTCTTTGACGGAGAGTATCTGTACGCCTCCGCCGGCACGTCGCGGGGTTCATCCCTGAAATTCATAAAGGTGACCGGATAAAGCAAAAAGACGTTTAAAGACGGAAGGAAAATACCGTACCGCGTCGCGGAGGAAGTGCTCTTCCGCATACTTCAGACGTACATAATATCACTTTTTTTTCGGTATGGTATATCGAGAGAAATTGAGATAATATATAGACAAAATTTCATGATCGGAGAACTCGATGAAAAAATCTGTTATTTTGACTGCGGTCATACTGATCCTGGCGGCTCTTGCCGGATGCGCAGGTGAGACCGCCGTGACCACGCCGGCCGACGCGTCGTCCGACGGCATAACGGCGGAGCAGACGGGTACGGACCCGACACAAATAGATCTTAAAGAGACGGACGCGCGGCTTGACGTGTGGTATAACCATGCTTTCAATAAAACGCCTACGCTTATAAAGCCCACCGTGGCCCTCAACGAAGGCACGGAGGATTATACCGTTTATATGGCTAAAAACGAGTATGAAAACGCTCAGCTTTATATGTACGCTCCCGCTGGAATTAAAGGTATATCCGTCGAGCTTTCCGATATTAACGACAGATACGGTAATTCCCTCAAAACAGATGTCTTTCGCGTTTATTCCGTACCGTATACGGACGGCAACAACTATCCCGATATCATGGTCCCGATGAACGAAAAGATCGAAACGATAGATATCAAGCAGAAAAACGCTCAGGTAATAATAGTCCGCATAAGGACGGAAAAGGACACAAAGCCGGGAGATTACAGCGGAGCTTTGACAGTAAAACAGTACGGCGAGCCGGTGCGTGTCTGCCCGCTGTACTGTCACGTATGGGATTTTGAAATTCCCGATACGCCGAATTCAAAAAGCGCAATGGGAATATGGGAGCAGATAAAGAATTACGGCAACGTTACCGACTATAAAAAGCTTTATAAGTCGTATTACGATTTTGTGATAGATTACCGTATATCGCCGTATTATCTGCCGTATGAAGTTACGGAAAGTCAGGCTGACGCGTATATGAGCGATCCGCGGGTCACCTCTTTCATAGTTCCGCAGACGAACGCGGCGTATAACAAGTTGAAGAAAAACGACGATTGGATAAAAAAAGCGTATTTCTATGCGGTGGATGAGCCGAGCGATAAAGCGGCGCTTGACAAACTTGCAGATGTTTACGGCAAGACGAAAAAGAGTTTTCCGGATATCCGTACGATAGCGCCCTTCTACGTCAGTGCCGCATATGATGAAAATACGGACGGGATCGACTTTATGCGCGATTATATAGATATATGGTGTCCGATTGCCGCGGGCTTCACGGAGGGCGGCGTTGCCAACGGCAAGGATATCGTTTCCATATACCCGACAGAGGAAGCCGCGCAAAAATACCCGTGGCTCAGCGAGAGAATGGCTGACGTAACGAAGGAAAAGGGCGAATTGTGGTGGTACGTCTGCAGTTACCCGCCGATAAAAAAATACTGCAATCTGATGATAGATTACACGGGTTTGCAGAACAGGGTGCTTTTCTGGCAGCAAAAGCAGTATAACGCAACCGGATGATTGTACTGGGCGTGCACGTACTGGGAAAAGGATCCGTGGAGCAGCAGGGATTTCCACCGCGACGGTTCGCTTTTGGCTTACGGCAAGGAAGAACTCGGATATACGGGACCGTGCTCGACGCTGCGTTTTGAGGCGGTACGGGACGGACTTGACGATTACGATATGCTTTGCATGTGCGAGAAGCTGTGCGGCGCCGATAAAATGAATGAAATACTCAAAAAGGTGACGACGAATATTCTCGAATACACGGACAGCGAAGCGGTATTCGCCGCAGCGAGGATAGAACTCGGAAACGCCGTCGAAGCGGCTCAATAAAAAAAGCGGGGTGATCCCGCTTTTTTATTTTAAAATAATTTTTGCAATCTCATCCGGCGTTCGTGCCGCAGCGCAGGCGAAGGACAATTCCTCTTTCGTTCCGTAGCCGTAAAGCGCGCCTATCGTAAAAAGACCGTTTTTTTCGCCGCCTTCGATATCGTACGCGCGGTCGCCTACCATGTACGATCCGCGCGACGGGGAGACGCCGAGAATATCGAGCGCACGGGCTATGATCACAGCCTTGTCATCGCGTGAAGCGTCAAGAGAAGCGCCTGAAACGGCGGAAAGATATACGTCAAAACCGAAATGCTCGGCTATCTT
>JAGDCE010000253.1 GCA_017958705.1 Clostridia bacterium | reverse complement strand
CGGCGACGCTCATAGAGAAGTTGGCCACGACGTTGCTTGTGAAATCGGGACCGACGTTCCTCTGACATACGAGCAGTATGACGAAGTCGGGTTTGTTTTGTTCAAGTATGTTCTTGTCGAGAGCGTAGCTCCAGAGGACTCCCTCGTTCGTCCAGACCTTCGAGAAGTTGGCGCCGATAAACGGCAGTATGTAGCAGCCGTAAGAGTCGCCCAGGAAGTAAGCAGTGGGATTGGACGAATCACTGAGCGACGAGTTCCTCTCCCAGTTCGACGGACCGAAGCCCGCTGATTTTATACCGTCGTTGCGCTTCGACACGTAATATGTTCCGGTATCCTCGAAGTTCGCTATGAAGAACGGCACGACCTCGCGCATCGCGAGCCCCACCATTCCGCAGAGATCTCCGCCGTCAACGTCGATGTACTCGACCGTGTAGTCGCCGTTCTCAACGGTGCGTACCTTCGCTTCGGGATAGCTCTTTCTGACGGCCTTCATTATTTCAAGATAAGCGTAATACGCGCCGAATTCGGTATAGTGCGTATCGGTGCTGAAATAGATGCGATCGTCAAGATGGGCGCGCATCACCGACAAAAGATCGATCGCGTAAACGTCCTTGTGACAGCCGTCGATCTTTGAAACGAAGCTCTCCATCGCGGACGTGAAGTTATAGGGGAGCGCGTCGGCTATATACTGTCTCTGTTCCGATTTATACGCCGTGGCGGGGTCCGGGATGATTGCGTAGATTATCTTCGTCTCCTTGCCGGTCGCCTTCTGGATCTCGGGCACGGTCTTGTTACAGATATAAGCCGAAAGGGCGTCGAGCGACGAGAGATCCGCCGCGTTGCCCCACATGAAGCCGAGCGTGGGACTGTAGAAAATTCTCGAGTTCCTGCCGCCGAATACGGGTTTGTCCTCGTTCTGCGGCGTTATCTGCACCGTCGTCTTTTCGCTTTCGGCTTTTCCGGGCGCCGTCGCGTACAGCGACACCTCGGACGGCCCGGATGCGTTGACTTCGATATAGAAGTACCGGCTGTTGCAGCGGTTCGATTCCTCTTCCCCGTTTATTACGGTGCGGATCACCGAATCAGGCTCGGCGCTGCCATATATTATCGTACGTTCGGGCGATACCGCCGCCGTGCCCTCCACCGTCGGAGGCGACGTCGGCTCGAGCGGCGCCGGCTCTGTTTCCGGCTCCGTCACGGTCGCCGTGTCGGGCGCCGTCGTCGTGTTCTCCGCCGTCGTCGTGTTCTCCGCCGTCGTCACCGGCTCAGTCGCCGTGTCTTCGGGCTTACCGCCGCACGATATGAGCGGCAGAAGCATCATTGCGGCGATGATCGCCGCGGCAATCCTGTATGTGATCTTCATTTTTTTCGCCTTTTATCAGAATCCCGAAACGCTCATCGAAAAGCTTGCCAGGACGTTGCCCATGAAGTTCGATCCGACGTTTCTCTGGCATACGAGCAGTATGACGTAATCGGGTTTGTTCTGCGCGAGGATGCTCTTTTCGAGGCTGTAGTTCCAGAGTACGCCGTTGTTCGTCCAGACCTTGGAGAAGTTGGCTCCTATGAACGGCAGGATGTAGCAGCCGTAGGAGTCGCCGAGGAAATACGCCGTCGGATTCGACCCTGAGATCGACGAATTTCTCGCCCAGCCGCCGGGGCCGAAGCCCGCGGATTTGATGCCGTCGTTGCGCTTGGACACATAATACGAGCCCGTGTCCGCGAAATTCGCCACGAAGAACGGCACTATCTCGTTCATGCCGAGGCCCGCCATGCCGCACATGTCGCCGCCCGGGACGTCTTTATATTCGATCGTGTAGTCGCCGTTTTCAACCGTGCGCACCCTTGCGTCCGGATAATCTTTTTTGACGGTCTTCATTATTTCAAGATAGGCGTAATACGCGCCGAGCTCCGTATAATGCGTATCCGTCGAGAAGTAGATGAATTCATCCTTGTGAGCGCGCATCGTCGGCATCAGGTCTATGCCGTAAACATCCTTGTGCTTTCCGTTGATCGCCGACATAAACGCTTCCATAAGCGAGGTCGACGGATCCTGTACGTAATCCTGCACGTACGGGAAATGTTCCTGATAATAACCCGTCGCCGGGTCGGGGATGATGACGTATAAGAGCTTGGTGTTTTTGCCGGTGACTTTCTGGATATCATTGATCGTCTTGTTCGTGATGTAGCTCACCAGCTGATTTATGTTTGATCTGATATTCGAATCGGCTCTTTCGCCCGTGAGGAAGTTGAGCGTCGGCATATAGAACAGCCTTGAATCTCTGCCGCCCCATACGGAGCCCTGGCCGCCCGCCGAAGAGACGGTCACCTCGGCCGCGTCGCTTTCCGCTTTGCCCGGAGCCGTTGCAAAGAGCTGTACGGGCGTGCTGTCGCCCGCGCCTATTTCTATGTAGAAGTACTTATCCTTGCTTCTGTTTATCGAAACGCTGTCTCCGACGACCGTGCGTATCGAGGAGTTCGGCTCGGTCGAGCCGTATATCACGACTCTGCCGCCGCCGAGCGCAGAGGAACCCAGCACGAGGGGAGTCGCGGTCTTTTCGCCGCTGTACGTCAGCGTTCTCGTGACTTTTTCGCCGCATACGGAGCAGGCCCTCGCCTCTTCTCCGTTCTCAGATACGCTCGCGGCCTTCGTCACGATCCAGCTGCCGTTATAGCAGTGGCCTTTTGCCTTGACGGTCTTTTGAGCCGTTAAGACCGTGCCGCAGACGCTGCAGTGGCTTCCCGCCGTCTTTCCGTCCTTCGTGCAGGTCGCTTCGACAGCCGCGTCGGTGACGGACTTGTGTCCCGTCGCGTTGATCGTTCTTATCTCGATCTCGTTGCAGCCGCCGCATCTGCGCTCCTCTGATCCCTTTTCGGTGCAGGTCGCCGGTTTCGTGACCTTCCAGGCGCTGAACGAATGGACGTGCGCCGTCGTCACCGGAGCCGTGGTCTCGGGTACCGTCGTCGTCTCGGGTACGGTCGTGGTCTCGGGGACCGTCGTCGTTTCCGGCGCGGTCGTCTCCTCTTCGGTCACGGTCGTCTCCTCTTCGGTCACGGTATCGGCGTCCGTCGTATCGTCGATCGGCGCCGCGTCCGTAACGGTGTCGGGATCGGTATCCGGTTCGGTATCCGGCTCCGCCGAAGTGTCGGGCGCAGCGGTCACGGAGGTATCGTCGTCGGTCAGAGCCTCCGTTACGGGCTCGGTATCCGTGACGGTGACTTCCTGCGTGCCGTCGGCGGTGGTATCTTCATTACCGCCGGCGCAGCCGACTACGGTGAGAACCGTCGCGAGCACGAGCAAAAGACTGCAAATTCTTATAAACCTTGATCTCATTTCAATATCCGCCTTATATATTTCAAAATACAGAATATTATAATAAATGTCTTTTGTCAATAAGTTTCAGTTTCCTTTATTTGTCTCTGCCGGAGCCACCCGCGAGAAGCGGCGCGTCTTGTCCGGCAGACGTTTTTTGCGGGGCTTTTTCTTGTTTGATTCATCGATATAGACGACTCCGTTGTAAAGCGCGACCGCCATCATGACGAAACAGCAGATCAGCATGATCACGGTGTTTCTGACCTTCGTGTTTGAATACATGAAGAACTGCGATAAAAACGCGATAACGAAAGACGCGGTGAAGATCCCGTACGAGATCAGATACTTCGGTTTGAAGCCCGTGAGGCGCGAGATCTTTACGCACATCCACACGAAAACGCCGATCAGAGTGAATACCGAGATTATCTGCGAGATCTTTATGAATCCGAGGCTCATGCTGTCGGTGCGCAGGCTCTCGAACACGGAGCGCAGACCGCAGTAAAGCACGGTGAAAACGTATGATGCGACGCCGCGCCGTTTCAGTTTCTCTTCGGAATAGATGATGAAGAAGAATATCACGACGCACCAGACGGCTTCATAGAAGAATATCGCGTAGTGGAACGATTCGTCCGAATTGTTGTAGATCGAGATCGGGAAAAAGCGCAGTCCGTCGTTTTCGACCACGTCGCCCAGGCAGTCCATCGAGAATATGCTTCCGAGCCTGCCTATCGCTATCGCGAGCGGCGCCGACGCGCAGATCGTGTCGAAGAGCGGCAGCAGCTTCTGCTTCCGTTTCGTTATCAGCCACCAGACGACGGCGGTCAGAACGACTCCCGCGGCGGCGCCGAAAAGCGAGTATCCGCCGTCCGTGAAGCGCCATTTGTCCGCCTGATCGACGTATTCCTGATCGCAGACGGTGACGTAGAGCAGTCGCGCGCCGGCAAATCCGAACAGGATCGCCGCGGGCGTCAGATACATCAGCGTGCTGACGTCAAATTTGTGTTTTGACGCGTATACGAACGCGTAAAGCAGCATGACGACTATCGCCACAGATATGAAAAAACCGTGGAACGACAGTACGCCGGTTTTCAGCAGTTGCATAATAACTCAGGTCTTTCTCTTTTTGATTTTAAAAACGAAATCGCGCTGAACAATGTAGTTCACGACGAACATCACCGTGTCGTAAACGAATTTTATGATTGAATGCACTATGTCCCCGCCCGGTACGTACGCGGTGAGCCTCTGCACGAGCATGCCGAGCAGAAGCACAACCACAACGAGGGCGAAATATCTTGCCGTGGCTCCGCGTTCGTAGTTCTTTCCTCCGAACACGGCGAGCCTGTTGTACATATAATTGACGACGGACGAAACGACGCGCGCGATGCCGTACGACAGCGCGTAGCGCAGCGTCTCGCTCATGCCCGAGAACAACAGCTTCATCAGAAGCAGGAACACGAGCCAGTCGATAAGGAACGATACGATGCTTCCGGCGGCGTATTTGAATATGCGCCCGCCTATGCGAAGCCCGTCGCGCATGGCGTTGAAGTGACTGCCCTTGTTCTCGTTTATATAAATCGTGGCGATCGTGACCTCGTACGGCTCGACGCCCCAGTCGCGGAGCTTGAGCAGCATGTTCATCTCGTACTCGTATCTGTCGCCCTCGAGCTTCGACAGCTCGGGCAGGATCGAGCGCGGGAAGCCGCGCAGACCGGTCTGCGTGTCGTATATGGAAATGCCCGTGGCGAGCTTGTAAATTATGCGGGTGAAAGTGTTGCCCGCCTTCGAGCGGAAGGGGACGTCCTTGTCGAACTTTCTGCCGCCGATTATCATATCGTCCGGGTGCTCGTACAGCGCCTCCGTCACTTTCTTTATATCGCTGACGGTGTGCTGACCGTCGCAGTCGGCGGTTATGACGCCCAAAGCGTCTTTCATCTCATCCATTATGTAGGCGATGCCGGTACGCAGCGCGGCGCCCTTGCCGCGGTTGACCTCGTGCGTCAGCACGATGCATCCGAGGCGTCTGCACTCCGCGAAAACATCCGCGTAAGCCTCGCCGCCGCCGTCGTCCACACAGACGATTTTGTCGTAGCTTTGAAGCAGTTCGTTCACGAACGGCACCATCTGGTCGTATACCGGTTTATACGCCGGGATCAGCACCACGTAATTTTTTGTGTCGAATTCCATTTTTACTCCGTTTATTTCAAATAGATTATGTCGCTGATCGCGCGCTCTCCGCCCATGCACAGCTCGTTTATGATCTTGCCGTTAAGATACAGAGCGGTGGATCCGCCGCCGTCGAGATTGTAAGCTGTCTTGCAGCCGAGCGACTCGAACGTTTTCGCGAGCTCCGAAAACGTCATGCCGCCGCCCACGGTCGACACGCCGGATCTGATGGCGTCGACGACTATGATGATATAGTGCAGCTCTTCCACCTGTCCGATCGCGGTACGCGGTTCATACGCGCTGCGGCTGAGGCCCGGCGTGTTGAACTGGTCCTTCGTCAGCGCCTTGTAATCGGTGACGAGCGTGGGGCCGAAGCACCAGGACTGAAGCACCCCGTCGTCGACGAGCGCCTTGCCGTCCTGCTTGTCGTTTTTGCACGTGATCAGATCGCCGTAGGCGTTCATATAGCACAGATCCCAGTTGTCGGATTTTTTGTTGCGGTAAAGCCCGCCGTTGCGGATTATTACACCATAAGTTCTGTTTCCGCAGTAATCTCCGTTGACCGCGAAGCCAGCGCCGACTGACGCGGCGATCTTCGACGTGTAGGCGACCTGCGAGATCTTGCCGTTGGAGAACGCCGTGTGGAAATCGGACGGGCTCGTGATCATGATATCGCAGATGTAATAGCTCACGTCGCCTTCGCGGACGTTCGAGACGCCGACGCTGACGCGGTCGGTCTTGTATTCGCCGACGAACGTCTCGTTTTCGCCGAACTGTCTGCCGTTGTATTCACGGTAGATCTGTTTGCCGATCCCCTCGGACGGGGTGGTCGTCGCCGTCGTCACAGGCGTCGTGACCGTCGTGGTCTCGGGAGTCGTGACCGGCTCCGTCGTCGCCCCGGCGGTAGTCTCCCCGACGGTCGTCTCGTCCGGCGCTTCCGTGTCGACGCCCGCCGTGACGGGGTCTTCGGACGTGTCGATCGGAGAGAGCGTTTCCGGCGCGACCGTCTCCGGCTCTGCCGTCGTCACGGTCACCTCAACCTCCGGCTCCGTCGTCTGCGGGGCGGCGTAATACGGCGCGTCCTCCGCCTTTGACGGAGACGTGCACAGAATGCCCACGACGACTATCAGCACGGCGCTGACCGCGGCCGCCGCCTTGAAGGCTATGCTTTTTGTCGCTTCATTTGATTTTTTCGATTTGTACTTTTTCATCAGACCGAGGTAAACCCTATCTTTCTGTAGACCTTCGACAGCGTCTTGCGCGCGAGATACGCGGCGCGCGCCGAATTGTTCTTCATCACGGATTCAAGATACGCCTTGTCCGCGAGCAGCTTTTTGTATTTCTCCTGTATCGGACCGAGTTCCGCGGCGCATGCCTCTCCGACGGCTGTCTTGAAATCGCCGTAGCCTCTGCCCGCGAATTCGGCTTCGATCTGCTCATCGGTCTTGCCGGTGAAGCAGGAATAGATCGTCATGAGATTGCCGATGCCCGGCTTGTCGTCGGCGCGGCGCACCTCGGAGCCGGAATCGGTCACGGCGCGGCGGAACTTGCGGATCATCGTGTCCTTGTCGTCGAGCACGCGGACGACCGCGTTTTCGTTAGGATCGGATTTGGACATCTTCTTTTCGGGCTCCGCAAGCGACTGGACCTTCGCGCCGGAGCCGGATTTGATGAAAGGCTCCGGCACGGTGAACGTCGGACCGTAGACCTGGTTGAAGCGGTTGGCGATATCGCGCGTGATCTCGATGTGCTGTTTCTGGTCCTCTCCGACCGGCACGAGATCCGCCTGATAAAGCAGTATGTCCGCCGCCATGAGCACCGGATACGTGAAAAGTCCGGCGTTTATATTATCCGCGTTTTTCTGCGATTTATCCTTGAACTGCGTCATGCGCGACAGTTCGCCGAACATCGTGAAGCAGTCGAGCACCCAGCCGAGCTGAGCGTGAGCCGGAACGTGGCTCTGGACGTAAAGTATGCTCTTCTCCGGATCGAGCCCGCAGGCAATGTACAGCGCGAGCACCTCATACGTGCGGCGGCGGAGCTCCGCCGGATCCTGGCGCACGGTTATCGCGTGCTGGTCGACCACGCAGTACAGGCAGTCGTATTCATCGGTGAACTGTGAGAAATTGCGCAGAGCGCCGAGGTAATTTCCTATCGTGAGGTTCCCTGACGGCTGTATGCCCGAGAACACTGTCTTTTTCTTTTCGTTTTCCATTATATGAATTCCTTTGCGGTGTCTTTTAAGATTTCCACGCCTTTTATTATCATGTCATCCGCCGGCATGGAGTAATTCAGGCGGAAGCCCGCCGACGGCGCGCCCGCCGTGCAGCTGAACGTGCTGCCGGGCACGACCGCGAGTTTTTTTGCGGCGAGAGCTTTTACGAAACCGTCGTGATCTTTAAGCGCGGGCAGCCACGCCCAGATGAACAGACCGCCTTCCGGTCTTGTATATTCTATGACGCCGCCGCACGATTCATCAAGCGCGCCGATCATCAGAGCGGCTTTTTCGCGGTATACCCGTGTGATGCGTTTTATATGCGCGTCGAGGTCGAAATCCGTCATGAACCTGTGACAGACCATCTGCATCAGCTGGTTCGTGTGCACGTCGTTGACCTGTTTGCAGACGGCGATCTTCGAGGCGACGTCGTCGCGGCAGATAACGTAGCCGACGCGTATACCGGGCGACAGGATCTTTGAAAACGAACTGCAGTATATCACCCTGCCATCTTTGTCCATGCTCTTTATCGTCGGCACGTCTTCTCCGGAAAAGCGGAGCTCACCGTACGGGTTGTCTTCAAGGATCAAAAGCCCGTATTTTTCCGCGATGCGCAGACACGCAGCGCGGACGTCCTCCGGCATCGTCCTGCCGGTGGGGTTTTGGAAAGTAGGTATCAGGTATATCAGTTTAGGCCGCTCGGCGCGTTTTATCACAGCTTCGAGCTCGTCCGGATCGATCGAGGCGCCGCGCATCGGCACGCCTGCGGCTTTGCAGCCGTGCGCACGGAACGCGTTCAGCGCTCCGATGAACGTCGGCTCCTCGCAGATCACCGTGTCGCCCCTGTTGCACAGGACCTTTGCCGTCAGGTCTATGCCCTGCTGGCCGCCGGTCGTCACGATGACGGAATCGCCGTCGCCGCCGATACCGAAGCGCGTTCTGCACCGCTTCAGCAGCGCCTGCCGCAGCGGCGTGTAGCCCTCGGTTATGCCGTACTGAAGCGCGGCCGCTGGATCGCTTTCGAGTATCTCGCCGCAGAATTGGCGGAACTGCTCCGAAGGGAAGCAAAGAGGCGACGGATTGCCCGCGGCAAAGGAGATCACGGACGGGTCAGTCAGTGACTTGAATATCTCCCTTATCGCCGACGGTCTGAGCGGCTCGGTATTTTCGGAAAACCGGATGTCCATCTCTGCACACCTCAAAGCATAGTAATACAATTTGTATTATATCACAACCATAATACTAATTCAAGACGATTTTGAAAATTTCGACGCAATTTTTTTTATTTTTATCTGTTCTTATAAAAATACCGCACCAATGATGAGATTTTTTATTTTTTCACTTTTTTCTGTTGCATTAAGCCAAAAAGTATTGTATAATAAACACAGTTTTTACTTACGGAGGAAATATGAGGCTTTCCGATATTGACAGATTCATGCGCGGCAGACGCGTATCGGTGATAGGGCTCGGCGTCAGCAACGTGCCGCTGATAGAATTTCTGCGCCGTCACGGTGCGGAGATCACGGCGCGCGACAAAAAAACGGCGGATCAGCTCGGCGAAAACTACGACAAACTTTCCGCGCTCGGCGTAAGGTTCGTTTTAGGCGACGGATATCTTGATAACATATACGACGAGCTCATTTTCCGCTCGCCCGGTCTGCGCCCCGACGTGCCGCAGCTGTCGGAAGCGGCGGCGCGCGGCGCGGCGATAAGCAGCGAAATGGAGCTGTTTTTCGATCTCTGCCCCTGCCGCATCATCGGCATCACTGGCTCTGACGGCAAGACGACTACGACGACGGTGACGTCGCTTATACTGAAAAAGCAGGCGGAGCTTGACGGCTCCGGCAGAAAGATATGGCTCGGCGGCAATATCGGCACGCCGCTGATACAGTACGTCGAGCAGATCGACCCCGACGACATCTGCGTAGTCGAGCTGTCGTCGTTCCAGCTGTTCACGATGAAGACCTCGCCGCAGACCGCCGCCGTGACGAACGTCACGCCTAACCATCTCAACTGGCACACGGACATGGACGAATACATCGCCGCGAAAGCGAATATCTTCGCGCATCAGAGCGCGGACGGCCGCGTCGTGCTGAATTACGAGAACGACGTGACGAGAGCTTACGCGGAGTCGGCGCCCGGCCGCGTCTGCTTCTTCTCGTCGAAGCGCACGCCGCCCGATGGCGACGCGGTGTACGAGGAGGACGGCGCGATATACCTGCGCCAAAACGGCGCCGCGGAAAAGATAACAGACACGTCGGATATAATCCTGCCGGGCAGACACAACGTCGAAAACTATATGACGGCGATAGGTCTGACCGCCGGGCTCGTCTCCGCGCAGGCGGTATACGATATTGCGTCGACCTTCCCGGGAGTCGAGCACCGGCTCGAATTCGTGCGCGAGCTCGACGGCGTCAAATACTATAACGGATCGATAGATTCCTCGCCTACGAGAACGGTCGCCGCGCTGTCGTGCTTCACCGCGCCGGTCGTCGTGATACTTGGCGGTTACGATAAAAATCTCGATTACGAGCCTTTGTGCGAGCCGCTCTTCGAGCACGCCCGCACCGCGGTGCTGACCGGTCAGAACGCTGAGAAGATATACAAAGCGCTGTGTGATCACGGTATACCGGACGGTTTCAATATCGTAAAGGAGCCGGATTTTGAAAAAGCCGTGTACGCGGCAAAGGAAGCGGCGCGCCCCGGCGACGTGCTGATCCTCTCCCCAGCCGCCGCAAGCTTCGATCATTTCAAAAATTTCGAAGATCGCGGAAAAATATACAAAAGCATCGT
>JAGDCE010000252.1 GCA_017958705.1 Clostridia bacterium | reverse complement strand
GAACTGTCCTTCCTCGACGATCAGCTTCAGTACGACGTTCTTGACGCCTGCGAAGAAAACGACAACACGCCGTCCTACGCGCAAGCCGTCCGTATGCACAAAGCGTATGGAACGGGAGAACTCACCAAAAACGATATTGATACCATTATGTGCGAAGAAAAAGCGAATCAGCGGGAAACTATCAAAATTCCCGCAGACAAGCTGAAAGGTAAAATTCCGAACGGTTATATCGGTCAGCAGCGGCAGGACTTCATTCTGAAAGCCTGCGACCATTATTACCGCTTTTTGCAGCGTCAGCGTAATGCCAGATAAAGGGAGGTTAAAAGAATGAAGTTGACGAAAGACGATTTTTCAAAGAAAGAACTCGACACTATATTTTCCTACAAGTCCAATAAATGCGGCAACGCCGCACAGCTTGACGACGGTATGCAATTCATCGGCACGAAAGAAGTCGCCGCGCTGATGGGTTGCTCGATCCCGGTGGCAAGACAAACGATGCGCCGAAAGGATTTTCCGCTTATCATGTGCGGCAAAAACCTGAAAGTGATGAAATGCGAACTCATAAAATGGGCTTCACAGCGCCGTGTCTGACAGACGGCGCACATTTGTCCCTGGCGCGGATATTTTCTATAATATCCGCGCCCGAAGAATTATTATGGAGTTATGGAGGTATAATAATATGGCTAAAATGGCTAAAAAGAAAAAAGGAAACGGTGAAGGAACCGTATACAAAACAAAATCCGGTTTCAGAGGACAAATCGTCGTCGGGATAGACGACGAGGGAAAACCGATTCGCCGCAGCGTGACCGGAAAAACAGTCAAAGAGGTCAATGAGAAACTGACCATCATTAAAAACAGCATCATCACCGGAACTTATATTGCACCGAACAAGATTACCATGTGCGATCTTGCCAGACTGATGATCGAGGACGACCTGAATCTGAATTATATCAAAGAGGCGACCTATTACAGGCACATCGAGACGCTGAAAAGGATTGAAAAATGCCCGTATTTCACGACTACTCCCATACAGGAATTGAGCTACGCGGCGATCAAGGACTTTTTGCTTTCTGAAACCCGTATGTCGCAAAGTATCATAAACAAAGTCTTCACTATGATCCAAAAGACTTTGAAAGAGGCGGTCAAGCGCAAGATCATCATCGAGAATCCCATAGCGGATTTGAAAAAGCCGAAATCTTCCCAAAAACGAGAAAAGGTACGCGCCCTGACTAAAGATGAAGAAGTTAAGCTATACAAGGTTTTGACAACCGAAGACGTGAATTATTCGCATCAGATGCTTCTTTCGATGCTGACCGGAATGAGAATGGGAGAGATCAACGCGCTGAACGTCGAGGATATTGACTTGCGTTTCAAAACAATTGCCGTAAACAAAACCATGGCGCGCGGGCTGAAAGGCGAAGCGTTCGTATCAAAGAGCGCGAAGACCGAAAACGGAAACCGCATCGTTCCCATTTCAGCGACCGTCCTTCCGCTTATTGACGAAATTCTTCTCTGCACGGGGGAACAACACCTCTTTGAGCAGAACGGAAAGCCTATAAACACTTCGCAGGTCAACTTACAGTTTCAACGAGTCGTAGAAAAATATGATATTGTTGATAAAAAGATAAGGGGAAAGGTATCTCTCCATTCTCTGCGTCATACCTTTGCCACCCGATGTATCGAAGCGGGAATGCAGCCGAAAGTGCTTCAACACATTCTCGGACATTCCGATATCAAGATCACGCTGAACACCTACTGCGATGCTTTTGAGAGTTTCCAAAAAGAAAACATCGCCAAGACAGACGAGTATTTTGCCGGTATGGGCATAAATTTCGAGACCGCAAAAACCGTTAAAGAGGTGAGTTGAATCAGGATGAAATAGTTTAAGTACACCCCCGTTGCACACCGGTTGCACACATAACTGACAGAAAGCCCGTAAAATCAAGGGTTTTCGGGCTTTGTGTCTGGTCACTCAGACCAGAAAAATCCTCGCTTCGGCGAGGATTTTTCAATGAAGTCGCCCTTCGGGCTAATGAAGGAATGAAGACGCTTCGCTAATGAAGACGCTCCTGCGGAGCTAATTAAGGAACGGGGGGCGACTTCGCTTCATTAGTGAGCGAAGCGAACGTCTTCATTAACGAGCGCAGCGAGTGACTTCATTAGGGCGCAAGCCCGTCTTCATTAACTTACGTATTAAAGCGGAACGGATATTATATCATATTGTGATGAAGTAGCAATATATCATACCGAGCATCAGCGCGGTATATCATTAAAATGCATAGTAACATTCCGACCGAAAAAAATCTCCGTCACGCGACGGAGATTTTTTAATTTCACCGCCTCAGCGGTATTATAAATTCCGAAAACGACAGCCTTTTTACAGCCATTACGACGCGTCCGCCGCGCACAAAGATCGAGGCGGGCGTTTCCTTTACCTGCGTGTCGTTCAGTGTGTTCATCGAAAGCAGGCTGTCGCCGCAGAGCATTACTCCGCCGCACTCTCCGTCAGCCACGTCGAACGCCGACAGATCGAGCTCGAGCTCGTCGTCATCTTCACTGCGGTCAAGTACGTTTAACACGAGCGCGGAGCCCTGCCCGTCGACTGACAGCTGGACCTGCACGGGATCGGTCCTGTTTGCGTGATATCCTTCGATAACGAGCGTCCGGTACGCCCTGGTGCTTGAAAACATGTGCATCATCATGCCGGGCGCTGTCACGTACGCGCCTTCTTTCGGCGTCTCGATGACTGACTGCGAGTGAGTGTTCGCCAGGTTGTTGTAATTGATGAAATCTATCGCGTCGCCGTGGCGCTGCCACATCATCATCGTCGCCGCGGCGTCGAGCGCGTACGACCATTTGCTGAACATATAGCACTTGTTCGTCCGCGTCTGCGAGCGCGGCACCATGTTGTATACGTCCGCGCCGTTCAGCGGCAGCCATTCCGTGTTGCAGTATTTTATGTTCGTGCCGTGCCCGGCGTTGTATTCGGATATGATCCTCAGTTTGTTTTCAAGATCGCGCTCCTCAAAGCCGCGGTCCGCCAGAAAATCTATATGCTCCCCGGCGATCCGAAGCATCCGCACGAGCGCCTCGTCGCCGAAGCAGTAAGAGATCATGCCGATCTTTATCGTCGGGTCCGCGGCTTTCATCGCCTTTGAGTACGTCACACATGCCTGCGCGTAGCCTTCCGCGGTGTACCAGCGGTGGATCTCGTTGTCCATCTCCCAGTATTTCACGTTGTAGGGCTTCACACGCCCGTTTGCCGCTCTCATACGGCCTCCTGCGGTCGTTTCGTCGCCGTTGCAGTACTGCACCCACGCGGCCGCTTCCGCCGCACCCTGCTCGATATCGGTGAACTGCGGCAGGTCGCGGTCGTGCCGCGCGGCATGAAGCGTGGGATCGTTCGGGTCGCCGCCGAGCGATTCCGGCGGCACGTATTCGAAGAACCGTTTAAACGGATGATAAACGTTCACGCAGATCATCGATTCGCCGCCTACCGCCTCCGCGTACGACGCGAGTTCGTCCGTGCCGATGTCGTTGTACTGATAGCCTCCCCAGAAATACGAATACGACGGCCGCCTGTCCGCGCCTACGCCGCTGCGCCAGTCGTAGAACGACGCGAAGCAGCCGCCCGGCCAGCGGATGACCTTCGGGCCGACGTATCTGCCCGCCTCGACGGCGTTCTTCTTGAAACCGCGCACGGCGTCGTCCGGCTGAAGCGAAAAATCGTCGCAGACGACGACGGAATCCGCCGGCGTCAGCAAAACGAACGTGTATCTGCCCGCGTCGGCCGCGAGCAGATCCGCCGCGACGGTCTGAAATTCTTCGCCGGCGGCGCCGAGCGGTACTGTGCAGACAGGATCCACCGTCGTGCCCTCATGATACAGCGCGGCGAAAAGATCGCCGCCGCCCGCCTCGAAACGGACTTTACCTCTGAATTTATACGTTGTGCCCGGCGTGCAATACTTGCCGTCCTGCGCAAGCCCCGCCGCGGTCTTCGAGTTGTTTGTCACGCGCATCGCGTACTCTCCGTGAACGCCGCCCTTGACGAGCTCTATCTGTACGTCTTCCGTCGGTGAATCCGCGATGATAAACGTCGAGTCGTCGCACACCGGCTGATATCCGGCGACTCCGGGAAATGCGAACCACGCGTTGTGCTCGTAGGCGGAATGATACCAGTCGAACACGCGCCAGTCCGTCTCACAGCGCGAGCCGGGGTCGGTCTCGTCGTCGAGCAGATCGAACCACAGTTTATTTATCATCCTGTACGGATAAAACGGCTCGAAGCTGCGGTTGAAGAACATCTCCGCCGACATACCTTCGACCTGCAG
>JAGDCE010000251.1 GCA_017958705.1 Clostridia bacterium | reverse complement strand
GTATATCAAGGTCTGATGGTCACCGTGCTTACGTTCGTAGCTTACATGATCGGACACCTGCTCGAAGGCGGCGCGTTCGAGTTCGTCGACTCTCCCGACGGAATGACGATGGCGTTTCTGACAATGTCCATGGCTGAGATATTCCACTCGTTCAACATGAGAACGGTCAGAAAATCGATCTTCTCGCTGAAGAATCAGAACCGGTATCTGATCGGCGCTATGGTGCTGTCGCTGATACTGACGACCGCGGTCATATACATCCCCGGTCTCAACAGCGCATTCGGTTTCACATCTATCAGCTTCGTTGAATATGCGGTCGCCATGGGTCTCGCCCTGACGGTCATTCCGATAGTTGAATTCGTAAAACTGATACAACGAGCGGCAATGAAAAACAAAAATAAATAAAAAAACGATCCGGAAGGCAACGCCTTCCGGAATCTTTTTTATTCAAACGTGATGAGCACTGCGCGGTCGCTTCCGAGCTCGAATGAGTATTCGTCGCCGCACTTGCTAAGCGGTATTACGCGTTCCCCGCTGTAGACTTTTACGTTGCGGCGGAATGAGCGGAAGCTGATCGTTGCCGCAGAAGGCTCCCTGCCGTAAGGATCGGAGGCGTTGCAGACGAGCAGCGCCGGTTTATCTGTGTCCGCTCTGTGCACCATCTGACCGATCACGAGCTTTCCGTTGTCGGTCTTTAAGTCTCTGACGGCTCCGGTGTCGAGATGATCGACAGATCTGACATCGGGAAACGCCGGATACCACGGCTCATTTTCAAATCCGATCAGGTGGGTGGACGTGTTGCGGTACTTCATATATATTTCACCGAACCGACTGAGCTCCGCGTTTATCTTTTTCAGTTTGTCGTACTGCTCCGTCTTGTTCCCCTTGTCGTCGAGCACGTTGTTGCACCACCAGCCGCCGGTGTAGCACGCCCAGTTGATCACGGTCGCGCCGTAGCAGAGTGCGATATACGCCTGATACCTGAGCATATCTTCGCTCGTGAAATCCGTTTCGTGCAGACCGTTCACCTGCGGGATATACCAGAAATCGCGCCCCGTGCTCCTGCATGCGTCGGCGACGATCCTGAAGTTGTCGAGCATCTTTCCCACGCCTATCGATTCCGGCAGCGAGTACAAATAAAAATCGTAGCTGATATAAGGCAGATCTACTTTTTCGATATATCTTTGGATATGCTCCGCGTACGTTTCCGTTCCGAGCTGACACTGGGTCTGGTCCTCGTTGTTTCCCGCTACGGAAGCGTAATTCGGATACAGGTTAAGATACGGAAGCTGATTCGCAAACGATAAATTGACCGTACGGGCTATCTTTCCGTAATGATCGAAATCGAGCGCAGACGGCTCGTCTCCTATATCGATGCCACATATCGCGGGATGATCTTCAAATGATCCGGCGATCTTTTCATACGTTTCAAGAGGGTTTCTTTCGTGAAGCGTACCGGCTTTTGTGCCGTCGCCTCCCCACCAACCGGGCAGAACGCCCGTTATGATACAGCCGACGTGATATTTTTCGAGCAGATCGAGCACCGACCTGTCTTTAGGGTTAAAGCATACGATGAGCTCAACTCCGCATTCGCTTAGCTCTTTTATATGCTTTTCCGTCTGAGCATACGGCTGCAGTATATACGCACCGAGAATCAGCCTGTCTCCGGGTATCCTTCTGTTCATATCAAATCCTCCAGTTTTTTCTTCATTATATCATCACAGGCGGATAAAATCAAGTGCTTTTTGAAAAGACGGGATATAAATCGGCGGTATAACTGTAATAAATTTCCTTGTAATATATCACGTTTTTATGCGCATAATACACTCGGAGCCGAAAAGGCTTCCGTGCGATACGATCGTTTTATCCGTCGCACAAAATCTGAAAGGAAACAAAACTATTATGGCAAAGCATGTAGTACCCGGTGCCAAGGATGCACTCAACCGTTTCAAAATGGAAGCGGCTAACGAGATCGGCGTCAACCTGAAGGAAGGCTACAACGGTGACCTTACTTCCAAGCAGGCCGGTTCCGTCGGCGGTCAGATGGTCAAAAAGATGATCGAAAGCTACGAGAATTCTATAAAGACCAGATAACCGTAATACCAAAATGCCGGAGGAAGCGTTTCAACTCCCTCCGGTCTTTCATTTTATCTTGTTTTTAAGATATTCGATCTGCATGCTGACGGAATCCGGCGACGTGCCTCCGGCGCTTATCCGGCGGTAAACGCAGTTTTTCAGATCGACCGCGGCGTAAACGTCTTTGTCCGCGCCCGGATAAAACGATTTGTATTCGTCGACGCTCATATCTTCAAGCACTTTGTTCTGCTTGATACAATACGAAACTATCTTTCCGCACAGCTTGTATGCGTCACGGAACGGCAGCCCCTTGCCGGTAAAGTAATCCGCGAGATCAGTCGCGTTGATGAATCCTTTTTTCGCCGCCGAGCTCATCGCGTCCGTGTCGGCGGTAAGCGTTTTGATCATTCCGGTGAATACCTGCAGACACGCGCAGACGGTATCCGCGGCGTCGAAGACCGATTCCTTGTCTTCCTGCATATCCTTATTATACGCGAGAGGAAGACCTTTCATCACCGTGAGCAGTGCGAACAGATCGCCGTAGACCCGCCCGGTCTTACCGCGGCAAAGCTCCGCCATGTCCGGATTTTTCTTCTGCGGCATGATCGACGAGCCGGTCGTATAAGCGTCAGAGAGCTTCACGAACGAGAATTCGCTGCCGGACCACAGAATCAATTCTTCAGAAAACCGCGACAGGTGCATCATTATCACGGACAGCGCCGACAACAATTCTATCAGGAAATCGCGGTCGGATACACCATCGATCGAATTCATACATATTGAATCGAATCCGAGCGCGTCCGCCTCATAGGCTCTGTCGGTATTGTACGTCGTTCCGGCGAGAGCGCAGCATCCTATGACAGAGACGTTAGCGCGTTTGCTGCAGTCCTTCAGACGGCCTATATCGCGCAGAAACATCATTGCATAAGCGAGCACGTGATGACCGAACGTGACCGGCTGTGCGCGCTGCATGTGCGTATATCCCGGCATTATCGCGGTCTTGTACTGCTCAGCTTTGTCGCATATCGCGCCGATCAGTTCTTTCAGCTGCGATATTATACCGTCCGTCGTTTGCCGGCACCACAGTCTCATATCGAGCGCGACCTGATCGTTGCGGCTTCTCGCCGTGTGCAGTTTTTTGCCCGTCTCGCCGATCCGCGCCGTGAGCGTCTGCTCAACGAAGGTGTGTATATCCTCTTGTGTAAGATCGATCGTCAGCTTGCCCGACTCGATATCCTCAAGTATACCGGACAATCCTTCAGCGATAAGCGCAGCTTCGTCGTTTGTTATTATATTGCAGTGCGCGAGCATCTGCGCGTGCACGATGCTGCCGGTTATGTCCTCACGGTACAGTCTTTTGTCGAATCCGATCGACGAATTGAATCCGTCAGCCGACGGATCGACGGCCGCGTCCGTAAGCCCTTCCCAAAGTTTCATTTTCAGTTTCCTTTTTTAGCGTTGACGACCGCCTGGACCTTTGTCGGCAGTCCGTAGAGATTTATGAATCCGGTCGCGTCGGACTGATCGTATACGTCGTCTTCGCCGAACGTCGCAAGCTCCTGTGAATACAGCGCGTAATCCGACCACACGCCCGCTTTAATGATATTTCCTTTATAGAGTTTGAGCCTGACGGTCCCCGTAACGTTCTTCTGAGACGACGTCACAAACGCTGACAGCGCCTCGCGCAGCGGTGAGAACCACAGTCCGTCGTATACGAGCTCGGCGAACGCGACGGAAAGCTCCTGCTTTTTGTGCATCATCAGCTTGTCGAGCGTAAGCGTTTCGAGGTATTCGTGCGCCGCGAACAGTATCTCGCCGCCCGGAGTCTCGTAAACGCCGCGGCACTTGATACCGACGAGCCGGTTTTCTATGATGTCAAGCAAGCCGATACCGTTTTTGCCGCCGATCTCGTTGAGCTTCAGTACTATGTTTTTCGCGCTCATGTTTTCGCCGTTGAGCGAGACCGGCACGCCTTTTTCAAACCCGAGGGTTATATACTCGGGCGTATCCGGCGCCTGAAGCGGAGACACGCTCATTTCAAGGAATCCCGGCTTTTCATACGTCGGTTCGTTCCCCGCGTCCTCGAGGTCGAGACCTTCGTGAGACAGATGCCACAGGTTTTTATCCTTTGAATAGTTCGTTTCTCTCGTTATTTTCAGCGGTACATTGTGAGCCTCCGCATAGTCGATCTCTTCCTCACGCGATTTTATGCTCCACTGACGCCACGGGGCGATTATCTTCATATCCGGCGCGAAATGCTTTACGGCAAGCTCGAAACGCACCTGATCGTTGCCCTTACCGGTGCATCCGTGGACGATCGCGTCGGCGCCTTCCGCCTTTGCTATCTCAACAAGTCTTTTTGCTATAAGCGGACGCGCAAGCGAAGTGCCGAGCAGATATTTTTCGTATTTAGCGCCGGCCTGCACAGTCGGGATTATGAAATCGTTGACGAACTCCTCCGTCAGATCTTCGATATAAAGCTTTGACGCACCCGTCTTTATAGCTTTCTCCTCAAGTCCGTCGAGCTCGTCGCCCTGACCGACGTTGCCGGAAACAGCTATTATCTCACAGCCTTCGTAGTTCTCTTTCAACCACGGGATTATTACCGAGGTATCAAGACCGCCTGAATATGCGAGCACCGCTTTTTTGATGTTATTATTTTTCATTTGTTTTTTTCTCCTGTCGCTGAATTAACTGCATTATACTGCATATTTATGCATTTGTCAAGTACTTTTCTGATATTTTATGCAATTATTTTCATTTTTGGAGAACGATATACAAAAAACCGCGCCGGGCAGCGCGGTTTTATGCAATTTGTACGATTATTATTTTACGCCGGACGCGATGATGGAGACCTTGATCATATCGCCGAGCGAATCGTCGAAATCGAAGCCCCAGATTATGTTGGCGTCGGGAGCTGTCGTCTCGGCGATCTTGTTCGAAATATCGTTGATCTCGTCGAGGGATACGTTGTGGTTCGCGGACAGGTATATGATCATGCCCTTCGCGTCGTTCATGCCCTTTTCGAGCAGTGGGTTTGCGGTCGCGGCGGCGACGAGCTTGCCTGCCCTGTCGTTTCCTTCCGCTATCGCGTTGCCGATGAATATATCGCCGGAGTTGCGGAGTATAGTATTGATATCAGCAATATCGATATTGATGAGCATCGCTTTCGTGAGTATTTCGAGCACGGAAAGAACGCTCTCGCAAAGCACGTCGTCGATAAGACGGAAAGCGTTTGCGAACGTTATCTTCTGAGTGGTGGATTCCTTCACGTTCTCGTTCGGAATGATGATGATCGCGTCGGCGTATTTGCGCAGCTCTCCCAGTCCGGCTTCCGCAACGGCCATCCTGCGTGAGCCTTCAAACGCGAACGGCTTTGTCACTACGGCTATCGTGAGCGCGCCGCATTCATGCGCGGCCTTTGCCACGACCGGAGCGGCTCCGGAGCCAGTGCCGCCGCCGAGGCCCGCCGCGACGAACGCGACGACGGTATCCTGGAACAGCGAAAGCAGTTCTGCATAATTCTCTTCCGCAGCGGCTTTGCCGAGCGCGGGATTACCGCCGCAGCCGCGGCCGCTTCCGTGCTTTGCGCCGAGATGTATCGGCATCACGGCGTCAGATCTCAACGCTTTGCAGTCTGTGTCTATACCTATGTAGGTTATGCCGGCGGATTTTGCTTCCGCAACACGGCATACGGAGTTACAGCCGCCGCATCCGACGCCCGCAACGGTAATTTTCATGAAATCGTTTTCCACCATCGTTATATCTCCTGAAATTTAGATTCTTTGTAGGGTATGCGAACTTATTATAAACTATAAATTCCGATTTGGCAATAGTTTTTTCGCAAAAAATAATGATTTTTTTGCAAAAAATCGGCAAAATTATCAGCCGTTCACCGTTTTCCTGATGATTTCGGCAGTTTGTGCGGCGCAAAGCTCCACGCCGCGAGGCGACAGATGCAGGTAATCTTCGCTGATATTCGCGTCGATATCAGAATCGACGACGGAAAACAGATCGTTTATCACTACCCCGAGTTCGCTCAGCGCGTCGACCGCGGCTTTGTTGTACTGTATGGTCCTGTTTCTGTCGTGTCCCCACATAAGAGGAGACGTAGGCGTCGTAGTCGCGAACACGATCTTGTCTGTGTAACCGCGCAGCGCCTTCTGCACGCG
>JAGDCE010000250.1 GCA_017958705.1 Clostridia bacterium | reverse complement strand
CCCCAAACCCCCGCCTCCCCCCAACGTGAATTGGGGCTTTTGCAAGGTGTCAAAATTGGGAATATTTGGGAATTACGTGAGACATACAAATATGCGGCTTTAGCCGCTCGCTGGCGTCCCCCCTACGGGAACCCGAGAGCAACGGGGGGGTCGTAAGCCCCCGCCCTACACGGTACGGACGATTGCGCTCCCCCTCAGGTTATTGACCTGAGGGAGGGGAACAGGGGGTTTGGGGGTTATTGAGGGGTGGGAACCCCCAAGATTGTCGGCGTCAGCCGACACCTTTTTTGCTTTGGGGATCCGCATAGGCAACGGTTCTCTTCCCTCTCAAACAAAAACCGGCCCGGCATGCGTCGGGTCGGATTTTTTGTTTATTCGATTGTCACCGTTTTCGCCCATTTGAAGAACTTCGGCGTAAGCTGTTCCGCGTTTTCCGGATACGTTGCGAACCACACGACGTATGCGCCGCCTTCGCTCTCGTAAATGAAGACCGTATCGGCGAGGACGCCTCCGCCCTGTGCGGGCTCCGTGCAGGTGAAGTAACGCAATCCGTCCTCACTGAAGCCGCGGAAGTCCGAAAGCTCATAATTTTCCCGGTAAAACTCCTCGACCTCGTCCGCCGTCAATGCGAATTCCGGGTCGGTCAAAAAGAACTCGCACAGCGTGGTTTTGTTGAACAGCATGACGTAGTAATCATCTTTCGACTCTTTATCCTCCTTGAACCTGTCCGTCAGCGTTATGCGCGCGCCTTCGATCGAAAACGTTTTCGGTCTTTCCATTGTCACAAGCGCCGCGACAAGGATAAACGCGAGAACGGCCGCGACGCCGATCACGGCGCCGAGTATCCTGTTCTTTTTGAACGCCTTCTTCGCCTTTTCGTCGGCCTCCGCGCGGTTCACCCGCGCCTCATCCGTGTCATTGCCGTCAAATCTGAACGACGCGCTCGTCGCCGGATTGAAATCCGCTCTGCCCGACAGCACGACGTCGCCGTATCCCGCGGGCACCCTGTACATATCGTAAGTGTATTCACGGCTCCGCTTCGTCTCGAACACGTATACGCGCGTCTCGGTCTCGGGTATTTCAAACGACGCTTCTTCTCCGTTCGGAAGTTTTCCGAGCATGCGGGTCGGCGTGCCGTTTATTTCAAAGTCCGGGTTTTCCGCGTCCGCGACGGCGACGCAGAACTTTCCGGAAAGCGTAAGCGTCTTTTCACGCCGGACCGTCAGTTTTCTCATTTAGTCTCCTCAAGATACTCGTCATACGTCGTGAGCCTGTCGTAGAAGCTGCCCGCAGTGACGTCGATTATGCGGTTGGCGACCGTCTGGTTCAGCTGATGGTCGCGAGAGCAGAACAGTATCGATTCCGGGAACCGGCTCATGCCGTTGTTCAGCGCCGTGATCGATTCGAGGTCGAGGTGGTTCGTCGGCTCGTCCATTATGAGCACGTTTCCGCCCGAGAGCATCATGCGGCAGAGCATGCAGCGGACTTTCTCGCCGCCGGACAGGACCTTCGCCTGCTTCAGCGCCTCGTCGCCCGAGAA
This sequence comes from Clostridia bacterium, assembly GCA_017958705.1. Lineage (GTDB taxonomy): Bacteria > Bacillota > Clostridia > Oscillospirales > CAG-272 > UBA1248. The sequence continues at coordinate 2,110 of JAGDCE010000250.1, read as the reverse complement.
AAGCAGCTTGCCGAGCCAGCCGCGCACGTCGGATTCGTACGTCAGAGTCGAGCACGCGCGGATCCAGTCCACGAGATTCTCCTCGTGTCCGTCGAAGTATTCGGAGTTGTCCTGCGGCAGATACGCCACCTTTGTCGTGACGCCCCACTTGTACGAGCCCTCGTCCGGCTCCATCTCGCCCGCTAAAATCTTGAACAGCGTCGTCCTCGCTATCGGATCGTCGCCGACGAACGCGACCTTGTCGCGCGGGCGCAGGATGAAGCTGACGTTGTCGAGCACGAGTCTTCCGCCTATGCTCTTTGACAGATTCTTCACCTCGAGCAGGTCGTTGCCGATAGAGCGCGACGGCTCGAAGCTGATGAACGGGAAACGGCGGGACGAGACGGGCATCTCGAACAGGTTGATGGATTCGAGCAGTTTTTTGCGCGACGTCGCCTGTTTTGACTTCGACGCGTTCGCGGAGAAGCGCTGGATGAATTCCTGCAGTTCCTTCGCCTTCTGTTCGTTCTTCTTGTTCTGCTCTCTCATCTGACGCTGTCTGATCTGCGTATATTCGAACCAGAAATCGTAGTTGCCGACGGTCATCGTGATCTTGCCGAAGTCGACGTCGACTATATGCGTGCAGACGTTGTTCAGAAAATGCCTGTCGTGCGACACGACGATAACGGTGCTGTCGAGGTCCGCGAGGAAATCCTCGAGCCAGTTGACCGTCACGAGGTCGAGGCCGTTCGTCGGCTCGTCCATGAGCAGTATGTCGGGATTGCCGAAAAGCGCCTGCGCGAGAAGCACCTTCACCTTCTGCGAATCGGACAGCTCCGCCATCGGCATATAGTGGTATTCGTCCGTTATGCCGAGGTCGTTCAGAAGCATCTCCGCGTCCGATTCGGACGTGTAGCCGCCCATCTCGGCGTAGCGCTCCTCGAGCTCGCCGGCTCTGACGCCGTCCTCCTCGGTCATCTCCTCTTTGGAATAGATCTCGTCGCGCTCGTCGGCGATCTTCACGAGCTCCGGATTGCCGAGAAGCACCGTGCGAAGGACGGTGCAGTCGTTATACGCGTAGTGGTCCTGCTTCAGCACGGAAAGTCGCTCCGTCGGCGTTTTGAAGACCTCGCCCTTCGTCGGCTCGAGCTCGCCGGACAGGATCTTCAGAAACGTGGATTTGCCCGCGCCGTTCGCGCCGATTATCCCGTAGCAGTTGCCGCGGGTGAACTGCAGATCGGCTCCGGCGAATAAAGTCCTGCCGCCGAACTGCAGAGATACGTTGTTTGTTCCTATCATAACACTGATCCTTTTTATATTATTGTTGAAATGATATCATAAAACGCCGGATAAGTCAATAGAAATGAAGAAAAATGATCTGATGCGGCAAAAAAACGCCGCACACGTAAAAGTGTGCGGCTCTCTTTACGTTCCGTGCCGGCGGGATTCACGACCGCCGTCCGTTTTCTCTTGATCACGATAATCGCGGCGAACGGCCGAGAGATACGCGCCGCGTCTCTTTTACTTAAGCTCGATGCTTTCGGCTTCGCAGAAAACGTCGATATTGTCCTCGGTTATTTTGTATTCCTTCCCGCAGCTGCAGCAGCGGATCGCGAACGATTCGTATCTGACGACCAGTTCTATATCGCCATTGCAGTTGTTCTCCGGCTGACCGCCGAGCAGAAGCACGTTGTTCACGTCGCCGGATGAGAGCGAGTCGCCCTGCTTCACTCTGCACGCGCAGCGTATCGCGCCGTCCGCCATAAGTTCCTTCGTCACGGTCGACACTATCGGCAGAAGCGACAGATCGGGCGTCAGCGGGCCCTGCGGGGTCTCGTCCTCCTCGTCTTCGTCGAAGAAATCAAGCGCGTCGTTTTCCTCAAGGATCTCTTTCAGCTCCCTGTCGGCGCGTTCGAGCTGCTCCTCGACGTTTTCACGCGTGCCGATAAAGCAGATATCCATACCTGTGAAGGGGCACGCGAGCATTGTAAGAGCGCGCTCGAGCACAGTTTTTTTCGTCAGTATGAATTCGTGATCCTTGCCGCACAGATAACACGGCACGGAAAATCTGATCTTTCCGTCGGAGGTATAAGACAGCTTCATCTCCGAGCGGAAGCACGGACATTTCAGT
>JAGDCE010000249.1 GCA_017958705.1 Clostridia bacterium | reverse complement strand
GACATAAAAGGGTTTTTGATTTTATACAGGTGCTTTTCTTTCAACCCGACATCTTCAATGTTTGAAGGCATGGAATATGAAATGCTGACTACGGGCTTTCCGACTGAACTCTCTTTTGTTTCTTCTTTATCAGCACTGCCGCCGATGCAAGCGCCGAAAGTGCAAGAGTGCACATCGCGATGATAGACGCGTCCGCGGTTTGCGGATTCGAATCAAGCTCAAAGACGTCTTCGATGAATGTCCCTCCCGTGATCCTCGCGTTTTCACCGCTCCCGGTGATTATTACCGTCTTTTCTTGCACGGAAAGTGTCGGATCATTGCACGTAACAGTGAAAGAATACGTTTCCTTGTCACCGTCTTTCGATATTCTGCGAATCTCCGGATCACCGTTATCGGGCGGAAGGACGTATTTGAACTTATTGGTGGCGTCATATCTGTATGCTAACGTTTCACCGTCGATATACAGGAACAGCGATGGTTGAATAACCTTCTCCGCCAGATCGGACGCTAAAAATCCGGACACTTTCGAAACAAGTTTCCGCCTCGTATCACAGTCTTCGTTCAGAGCGTAAAACTTTGATACGCCTTCCGACGTCAGTTTTTTACTGAGTTCGTTTTCATGATATTTGTCGGGCGGAAGGGAAACGTATTCGGAGCTCTGCGAAAACCCTCTGTACATAAGCAAATACAACTCAAACGTTTTATTAAGAAGAGCGTTGACGGTCCCGGCGTCTTCTTTATTTGTATCACCGCTTTCAGTCGCCCCGGCTTTGATACATAAAGAGAAGAGTACTGTTATTGCGGTAAAAATGCAGAATAATCTCTTCATGTTATACCCCTTTCGAATTTTCGTTAAGAAGTTTTTTTTCATCCTGATCCTCCTTGTTGTCTGAAATACTTAAATCTTTCCCCTGAAATACTTAAATCTTTCCTGCTTAATATACGAATTGAAAACCCGAAAAGTGTCATTTTTTGCTTTGATTTTCTGTAAATTCGCTTTTTTGACGGAAAACGGGGAGCAGCGCTCCCCGTTGACTTATTTCAGCATACTTCTTTGCCACACGGGATCCGGCGTAAGACCGAGAAGCTCGGTGACGGTGGCGGCTACGTTCGACAGACCGTAATCGTCCGCCGGCTCTATCACGTGCGCCGCGTTCTTGTCGTATATGATGAACGGCACGGGGTTGAGCGAGTGAGCGGTCCTCACCTGCAGTTTGCCTTTTTTGTTCATCTCAAGCATCACGTCGGCGTTGCCGTGATCGGCTGTCACGCACATGATCACGCCGCATTCGTCGCATACGGCTTTGAGCCTCGCAAGGCAGAGGTCGAGCGCTTCCATGCCGCAGACGACGGCGTCGAAATTGCCGGTGTGACCGACCATGTCTCCGTTCGGGAAGTTGCAGCGGAGGAAATCGTATTTTCCCTCTTTTATGACCTTTATGAGCTCGTCGGTGATCTCGGCGCATTTCATCCACGGGCGTTCGTCAAAGCTGACTTTGTCCGACGGGATCTCTACGAACGTCTCAAGCTCATCGGAGAATTTGCCGGAGCGGTTGCCGTTCCAGAAGTACGTCACGTGGCCGTATTTCTGCGTTTCGGATATCGCGTACTGGTTGACGCCGGCGTTCACGAGATATTCGGATAACGTGTGCTTTATCTCGGGCGGGGCGACGAGGTAGTTTTTCGGGATCTTGAGGTCTCCGTCGTATTCGAGCATGCCTGCATACGATACGGCGGGACGGCGTCCGCGGTCAAAGTACGGAAAATCGTCGTCGTCGAACGCCATCGAGATCTCTATCGCGCGGTCGCCTCTGAAGTTGTACAGGATCACCGCGTCGCCGTCGTGCATCGCGCCGACGGGCTCGCCGTCCGCCGCTATGACGAACGCCGGAAGATCCTGGTCGATCACGCCCGGTATCTCGGATCTGTAAGTCTCTATCGCTTCTTTCGCCGAAGTGAACTGACGGCCCTGACCGTGAACGTGCGTGTTCCAGCCGCGTTCCACCATGCTCCAGTCGGCTTTGTATCTGTCCATCGTTATCTTCATCCTGCCGCCGCCGGAGGCGATGCAGGCGTGGAATCCGTCGCCGTTGAGCTCACTCAGCTTGTTTTCGAGCGCGTCGATATATGTCAGCGCGGACGTCGCGGGAACGTCGCGGCCGTCGAGCAGCGCGTGTACCCTTACCTCTTTTACGCCCTCCTGCTTCGCTCTTTCTATCATGCTGAAGAGGTGCGATATATTGCTGTGTACGTTGCCGTCGGATAACAGACCTATGAAATGGAGCGCGCCGTTTTTGCCGTTCTGCGCGGCTTTTTTCCAGGCGTCCGAGCTGTATATCTT
>JAGDCE010000248.1 GCA_017958705.1 Clostridia bacterium | reverse complement strand
GCTATGGTTTCATTATATCATTGTTCAGGCACGGAGTCAAGATACCGTTTGTAAAGTCCGCGTAAAAATACAAGACTGAGCGCGAATATCACGATCTCCGAGATTGGGAAAGCGATCCACACCAGCGTCGTGCTTCCGGCAATGGCGAGAAGCGCCGCGCTGCCCACAAGGAACGCCGCCTGCACGATACTGACGGCGAGCGAACGTCCGCTGTGTCCCATCGCCTGAAATACGCCGCTCATCATAATGGTCATGCCGGAAATGATCATCGGCAGAGCGAGCTTGAAAAGCAGCTTGCCCTCCGACATCGTTCCCATAATGTTTTCTTTTTCCGGTGCCATTCCCATGTTATAGTTCTCCGTTCTCAAAACAAGGCGCGGCGGCTTACTCCGTCACGCCTTGCGGGTTTGTTTCCTTTACTTTGTCTCGAACTGCGGTCTCCAGCCGGCGAACTGATCAAGTTGCGCATCGGTGCGGTGATAATACCGCTCGCCTTTATCGAGCATTGCGATTTATCTCGACGGGATCACTCTGCAGACGATCCTCGATCAGAAAAAAGAACGCGACGGTTACGATTACGTTATATAATTCTAAACAAAACGCCCGCTCCGGGCGTTTTTCCGCAATATTTATGTAAATTTTTTCGGACAGACGTGTATAAGCATTGACTTTTCACGGCTGGCGAAGTATAATGCTGTTATAACACACTAAACAGATAGGTTTTATGTATTATACAATAAGGATTCCGGGATATCCTTGGGTGAAATGAATCAAATGGATGTTTTAAAAAAGCTTTACGTCAAGATCGACGGGATCTATTGCGAACATTGCGTCGAGACGATCAGGCTTGCGCTTCGCTCGCTTGACGGGGTGGAGTCGACGGCGGTGCGTCAAAACGTCGCCGAGATCTCCGGAGAGAGTCTTCCTTCAAAGGAAGTTCTAATCGAAACGATCCGCAGGATCGGATACGAGACGGATGAGAAAAAGATCAGCGAAACCAGATCAAAGGTCTCGCGCACGGTGAAGTGGTATGAGTTTCTGCTGATCGCCGGTGCGATCATCGCCCTCGCCGCAGGTGTTCGTCTGATATTCGGATACAACATATTTAACGCGATACCGACCGTTGACAGCACACTTTCCTACGGAATGCTGTTCGTCACGGGACTGCTCACAAGTATCCATTGCGTCAGTATGTGCGGTGCGATCGGGATTTATGCGTCATCGGAATCGAACTCCGTACGCAGTTTCAAGCGACCGATCCTGTACAACGCCGGGCGCGTGATCTCCTACGCCGTGATCGGTGGTATTGTTGGACTTATCGGCAGCGCGTTCAGTGTGAGCGCAACCGTACGCGGCGTCATCATTCTCATCGCAGCGGCGTTTATGCTTTTGATGGCGCTTTCGATGACGGGGCTCTTCTCCTTCCGCTTGCCGAGATTATTCACATTTCGGACAAACGGGAAAAAGATCGGCGCGTTCGTCATCGGACTGCTGAACGGGCTTATGCCGTGCGGACCGCTGCAGGCAATGCAGATCTACGCGCTGTC
>JAGDCE010000247.1 GCA_017958705.1 Clostridia bacterium | reverse complement strand
GCTCTGGGAGTGCCGCCGGATTCGCCGGTGAAAGACGGATCGAAAGCGATCGTCAGGAAACCGCGCTCCGCCATCGTCTGCGCGTAAAGTCCTGAGGACTGTTCCTTGCACGCGCCGAAGGGTCCGCTGACGGCGATGGCGGGCAGCTTTCCTTCCGCGTTCTTCGGTACGTACATATCCGCCGCAAGCGTGATACCGAAGTGATTGACGAAGGTCACTTTTTTATGTTCGACCTTTTCGCTTTTCGGGAAGGTCTTATCCCACTCTTTTGTAAGCGTAAGCTGTTCTGTTTTCTTCATGATCGTTTTATCCTTTCATATTCTTTCTGACTGCCGGATCATAAAATCGAACCGGTCTATTCTTTTCTGGTTTTCGTGCATCTGTTCTATCAGATCGCACCGCTTTGACCGAAGAAATCTTTTCAGATCGTCTTTATTTCCTGCTTTGTAAAGCCTTACCGCTTCGTTTACCGTATCGGCGTCAAAACCCGATTCCGATAAACAATCGGTCAGCGCGATTTCATAGTCGCTCATTTTTCAGACTTTCCTCCTGTGTTTTTCCTTGCAAATTCATTATACCACCTTGACAAACGTTTCGCTAATGGTTATAATGAATATCGTGATATGCAATTTATGAATAACATGAGGCGCTATGGAACTACGGACGATCAAATACTTTCTTGCTGTGGCAAGAGAGGAAAACATGACGCGCGCTGCGGATCTTCTTCACGTAACGCAGCCGACGCTTTCAAAGGCGCTCAAAGCGCTTGAAGACGAGCTCGGCAAAAAACTTTTTGAGCGGCACAGCTTTTCGATCTCACTGACTGATGAAGGCGTGCTTCTGCGAAACCGCGCGGAGGACCTCATAACTCTCGCGGATAAAATAGAAAAGGAGTTTCTTACGCTTGACGACGTTACCGGCGGCGAGCTTTATTTCGGAATGGGCGAATCATACCATATCCGTTACGTCGCAAGGGAAATAAAGAAACTGAAAGAAAAGTGTCCGGATCTGCACTACCACATCACGAGCGGCGATACGGAACAGGTGACCGAAAAACTTGACAAAGGACTGATCGACTTCGCCGTTCTCTGCGAAACGCCAAACGGAAAAAAGTATGATTCGATCACATTTCCCGAAGCGGACGTCTGGGGCCTTGTAATGAAAAAGGATGATCCTTTGGCAAGAAAGAAGGCCGTCCGGGCGGACGACCTGATCGGATTGCCGCTTTTCTGTTCCGAACAGAGCTGGAAGAACGATATCCCGCGCTGGTGCGGCGACAAAATGGATAAACTCTCGCTCGAAGGATCGTACAGACTTGCGTATAACGCTTCCATGTTCGTTCACGAAGGGCTCGGATACCTGCTGACGTTCGACCATCTGGTCGATACTTCACCGGAAAGCGGACTTGTATTCCGCCCGCTTTCTCCAAAGCTTGAAACAAAACTGTATCTGTCCTGGAACAGATTTCAGCCGCTCACGCCGATCGCGGAACGGTTTCTGAAACAGGTCAGAGATTCTTTTGCCGGTTGAATCATCACCCCCGGAATCAGAGAATACTCAACGCATTTCAAGGGTTCAAATAATTATAAATCCGCCGTATCAAAGCACCTTGCTCTGATACGGCGGCGGTCGTTCTATATAGTTTTACTGTATCTCCTGCTCCAGTCCGTCAAACAGATCCGAGTCGAAAAACTCGCGGAGACTGATCTCCCATCCGTCACAAAGTTTCTTGATCGAAACGACGCCCGGATTCTGGCTCTTCTCGTTCAGCATGCTGTAGATCGTTGACGGCGAAACGCCGGAAATGTTGGCAAGCGCGTTTATCGCCATGTTGCGCTCCTTGCAGATCTGGATGATCCTCTCGGCTACTGCCTCTTTCGTGTTCATATCAACCCTCCCTTTCACGATATATCGCTAAGATTTTACCCAAATCTGCGATAAATCGTGTGGGACATATCGCAAAGTTAACAAAAGTGTGGTATAATTGCGATATATCCCATATAGGAGGGCTGTTTTTTATGACTTGCACGTTTTTCGGACACCGCTTTGTACCGCAAAAGATAGAGCCGGCCTTG
>JAGDCE010000246.1 GCA_017958705.1 Clostridia bacterium | reverse complement strand
TGACGAGCGTGTTTTCCGCGTTGACCGCTACGGAACAAAGTACCAGGGTCATAACAACGACAAGTACCGTCGCTATTATCTTTTTCATTTTGTTTTCCTCCTTTTGTTTTTATGTTAAGTACAAAATGATCTGTTTTACGGGTGCGGTGAATGTTTTATGCCCGTCCGTTCACGAAAAAACAAGGAGGTATCGGACGGGCATAAAATCATATAGACCGCAAAGCGTGTGATAATCTTGAAGCTGATACTATTATACAGCATGGTTTTCGTGTTTATCATGTGCAATATAGCCAAAAATGTTTATTGATTTTTGGCATTATCGACGAAAAACAGGTCTGACGTCGGTTGATATTTTTCAGTTTCACGGGATAGGTTTGACAGTGTCAAATTCTCTGACGGTCACCGTGCTCAACTTTTATCATGCTGCTTTTTTCTATTTCTGATGATCACAAAGGCGCCTGACGCGAATAATACGATGGCAGAGACCGCGATGATCATCCACCACGGAAATGAAGCTCCGGCTTTCGGCTGAACGGCAGGTCCGGTCTCTGCGGGTCCGGTTTTTTTCGTATCGTCCGGTTCCTGTTCCGAAACAGACGGCTTAGTGTCGGCAGGCTTCGTTTCTTTCGCTCCGGTCGTATCGGGCGCAGGCTCTTTTTCGCCTGCCATAACAGATAAGGATTTAATATAAAACACGTCGCCTTCTTCTCCGTCCGAATCAAGATCTATCCTTATCGTTCTTACCTCACCTTCCCAGTTGCCGGCATCGTCTTCGCGCATGTCTATTTTAAGATCCGACCACTCCGAAACGTCCTCGACGTCGTATGTGATATGATTCATGCCGATATTGCGGTTGATCTTTGTCGTGTAATAGATCTCGCCCAGACAATAACAGTCGGTCATATATCTGAGAGTGATTATCGGATAATCACCGGCGTCGAAATAATACGCTTTGGACATGGGAAGACTGAAATACGGGTCACAGCCGTCGCTCTGCCCGTCTTCTGTGACGGTGACTTTCATACATTGAAGTTCTTCATCGTATATGACCGTACAATCGTTGTCCCCGGTTATTTTCGATACGATGATAGGGTCTGAGAAGTCAAAAAGCATATAAGGCTGTCCGTCCTCCGGTATTTCACGGGATTCATCTTCGGCGTGCGCGGTGACAAGCTCAACAGGTATTGTTTCCGTCTCTCTTGGATCGCGGGTGAGCATAAACGGACCGGCACGGTATATTTCTCCGGGAAGATCCGGGGTGCCGTCGCCGTGCGTACCGATCCAAAGGAAGTCGTCCGCGAAATAACATCCGCTGATCGCTCCTTTGCAATCCTCGATCTCAAACTCTGTAACTATTGAAAGATCCGTTTTTTTGAGAATAACGATCTTTGAGCCGTAAGTTGACACGAAGAGGTATTCTCCGGCATTGCATATCCCGTATGCTTCGACGACCTCTGTCTGCTCCAGAACGGTCTTTCCGTCCGGCGATATTTTCATGACGTGACTGCCTTTAATACCCGGCGCGCCGTCTGCAAGGTAACAGAGATAAAGATAACCGTCTGCGTCAACGGTCAGATAACCCGGATCTTTCCGGGATCCGGTAAGATCGTTGTAGTCGATGACGCCGTCAACACCGAATCCGGAGTAGAGATGCATATCGTTGACGTCGGTGACGTCGTAACAGCGGATCGTGTCTTTATCGTACCCGGTCGTGATGTACACGAGGATCCTGTCTCCCGAGTTATGTGTCGCCAGGCCGTTGATCCCGGTATGCTCGGCGCCGAGGTTTTCTATAATATATGAGACCTCATGCATATAACCGTCTTCATCAGGCATCGGATTGACGCATGCGAGCGCGATATACGGCGTTTTAGGCTCATCAAGAGTAATGCCGACAAACATATAGCCTCTGCTGTCAACGGCGATACTCTTCGGGTAATTCATGTCGGAGGTAACGCCGTCGTCGTTTTCGATCTGCGGTTCGTACTCTCCCAAACGTTCGCCTGTTGCAGCGTCAAATTTTGTCACGTGACGGTTCAACTGCAGCAAACCGGCGTATAAGTGTTTCCCGTCAGGCGAAGCGGCAAATCCTCTCATCTGATGCCCGCCGCCCTCGTAATAACCGTCGAGCTGAAGATAAAGCTCTGCCGTTATGCCGCTGAATATACCGTCCCCGCCGGCAAAAACAGGTACGGCGGCGGCAATCGCGAAAACGGCGCAAATGAAAATCGCGGTAAGCTTCCTGAACATTACGACCTCCTGTTAAAAAATTACAGATCTTTGCAGAACTTGAATTATAACATATAGCTGTTTATATACGTGTAAAACCGCGTGTCTATAGTATTTCGGCGCTTATTCTCCGTAGATCGAGCGTCTTGCGCCGTCTATAAGTTTTTTTGCGTTGCCGTACATCATATCGGATACGTCTTCTTTCGTACATCCGAGCGTTTTGCACGCGCGCTTGAAGGCGAGCAGCTCCTCGTAGCAGAAGAACGTTATCTTTTCCGCTTCCTCGGGGCTGACCTCGCGCAGGTGTCTGTCCTGCGAAGGATCGCCGTAAAGTCCCGGCGGGACGAGGTTGATATACGTTCCGTTTTCTTCTATGCGGTGCGTGCGCATCCGCAGTATCGGCATATCGGTTCCGAACATAACGTGCTCGGGTCCGGCGTGGCGTATCACCTCTGTTATCGCGTATTCACAGCAGTTGGCGGTGAAGTCGTACATCAGATCCGGCACGCGACAGAGATAATCGGTGAACGCGTTGCCGACGTCCTCGTGAACGTAGGCGCGGCCGATATGCGCGATTATGACGCGGACGTTCGGGAATTCGGCTTTGAGCTCAAGTATCTGTTCGAGGTTGACGGGGTCTTTGAGTCTGCCGTTCCTCGGGATGTGGAGCATCACTATCGCTCCCATCTCATCCATACGCTTCAACTGTTCTTTCGGGAAGAAATCGAATATCCTTATCTCCGCCTCGGGTATGTACGCGGGCGACAGGCTCAGATACGATTTTATCCCGAGAAAACCGCCTTTTCTGATCATGAATTCGACCTCGTCGGGGCTCTGCGTCGGGTGGCTGTAATAAAGCGCCGGCCAGCCGGTCTTTTTTGAGCATTCGGCGACGTATTCGTTGTTCCTTTTGCCGCTCTCTATGCTGTGCACCTCGCTTGTGAACATGAGCGCGGAGACCTCCTTGCCCGGGAACATAAGTCTGTACGTCTCCTGCAGGTCCTCTACGCTGTTGTCCTTCGCCACGAGCTTCGGCCACGTGACCATCCTCATATCCTCGTCCTCGGGACGCGGAACGGTGTATTCATCAAGCCAGACGTGAGTGTGTACGTCGAGAATTTTGTCCGGAAGAAAATCCCTCAGTTCTTCCTCATATATCTTTTTGTCGTTTTCGGTGACTTCGAATAAAGGCATTTGTTGTCATCTCTCTTTCTGAATTGATATTTCTTTGATGTAATGGTGATCGATTGTAATGTGCATACTAAGGCATTTTTCCATTGGTTATCGATAAAATAACTGCCTGCAAATTTATATTATATATGAAATAAACCGTGTTTGTCATATACAACACTGCCAAATTATTACGGATCATTTTGGCAACTTATCACAAATCTATATGCTTGTTTTGCCATAAGCGAATATAAACATAATTAGTTTTTATGTACGCTCCATCACTGCATTCACTGGTGAAAAATAAATGGAGAAGCTATACCACCATAGCTTCTCCACTCATATTTACTTTACTCTCAACCGGCTGGTTTTCATATAACCATTATGAGAGCCGGACTAAGGCTGGATTTCTATCTAAAAATATTGAAGGAGATTCCGGATTAACAGAAACGGGATTCTAAAAACAATTGGAAGGCTGACAAAGGCTCGTACAAAGGATAGCGCAATAGAGATAAAACCGTGAAGAGAAGGTGAAATGTATGCAACAGCGTGCAACCGGTGTGCAACGCAAACAACTTTTAACAATTTCAAATTGATTTTGAAAAAATAAAAAAACTCGAATACCCTTATAATTACTGGGCTTTCGAACATTTTGAGTAAAGAAAAATCCGTCTTGGAAAAGACGGATTTTTGGTCTGAGTGACTGGATTTGAACCAGCGGCCTCTACC